>JAENXG010000212.1 GCA_016649675.1 Methyloceanibacter sp. | reverse complement strand
GGTGAAGACCAAGGACCCCAACGAGTATCTGCGCAAGCTCCGCTTCCACCAGCGCGTGAAGTCCTACCGCGATTACGGGCTCGGGGAGCATTGAGCATGGCGGCGCGGCCCAAGGTGGTCATCCATACCGACGGCGCCTGCTCGGGCAATCCGGGACCGGGCGGCTGGGGCGCGATCCTCGAGGCGGGCGCGCATCGCAAGGAGCTCAAAGGCGGAGAGCCCGTGTCGACCAACAACCGCATGGAGCTCACCGCGGCGATCGAGGCGCTCGAGGCGCTGAAGGCCCCCTCCGACGTCGATCTTTACACGGACTCGAATTACCTCAGAGGCGGCATCACCAGCTGGATCAAGAACTGGAAGAAGAATGGCTGGCGCACGGCCGACCGCAAGCCGGTGAAGAACGCCGAGCTATGGGAGCGGCTGGACAAGGCTGCTCTCCGCCACACGGTCCGCTGGCACTGGGTCAAGGGCCATGACGGCCATGACGAGAACGAGCGCGCCGACGAACTCGCCCGCGAGGGCTTGGCCCCGTTCCTCGGCGACCGCCGCAAGGGCAACCGCATAGAGGGCTGACAGGACAAGCCGGTGAAGGCTACAGCGCCTCGAGGATCTTCGCGGCGGTGCTCACATCGGCGACGCCGGGCGAATCCTCGACATTCAGCGCCTCGATCACGCCGTCATCGACCAGCGCCGCGTAGCGCTTGGAGCGGGTGCCGAGGCCAATACCGCTGCCGTCGAAGTCCATGCCGATCTTCTTGGTGAACTCGGCATTGCCGTCCGACAGGAACAGCACCTTCCCTTTGCCGCCGGACGCGTCCTCCCAGGCGCTGAGCACGAAGGGGTCGTTCACGGCGACGCAGGCCACGGTGTCGATGCCTTGTTTCTTGAAGTCATCGGCACTCTCGATGAAGCCCGGAAGGTGCTTCAGATGGCAGGTGGGGGTGAAGGCGCCGGGCACGGCGAACAGCACGACCCTCTTGCCGCCGAATATGTCGGCCGTGGTCAGCGTCTTGATCCCGTCTGGGCTCATGACCCTGAACGTGGCCTCGGGCAGGCGGTCTCCGATCGTGATGGCCATGGGGTTCCTCCCTGAACTCTTGCTGGTTTCGCGCGGCACCATACCGGCTTCGGTGATGAGGGCCAAGTCGCGCCTACTTCGCCGTCCAGACCGTCTCGCTGGAGCCGCCGTCGGCGACAAGGGTCAGCGTCAAAGACTTACCTTTGACCGAAGCCGCCTCTTCGGGAGAGGCGAAGACGACGGCGAAGCGCTGCTTGCCGCCGGCAAGAGGCCCTACCGGCTTCGGCACCGGGACGAAGGTCTCGCCTCCGTCGATGAAGAGGTCGGTCCCGGTCGCATCTGGTGGAAAGAGCGCGTCGATGAGAAGCGAGGGGGTTGCGCCGTCGAGATTGGCGGTGACGGTCTCTATCCTCGGCAGCGCGGCGGGGAGAGCAGGCTTCGGCACGCGGGCGAGCGCGCTCTCAAGCAAGGCCGCATCGCCGCGATGCGCGGCGGCATCGGCGGGGAGATCGAGACTGAGAGCGACATCGTTCGGGATGCACAGATCCTTGCACAGCCCGTAATTGAAGGCGAGCTTGAGCTCGATGGGCTCCCCTTCCCGCTCGGGCGTGAGCTTGACGGGAAAGACGATCTCCTCGTCATAGCCGATCGCCGTGCCGTTAGCGTCGGCGATGCGGTGCGGCGCAGGATAGAGCAGCTCGGCGTGTTTCAGGTTCTGCGACCCCCACCAGTCGAAGCTTGGCGGCACGCCCGAATCTCCGGGGTTCTTCCAATAGGTCTTCCAGCCGGCGTCCATGCGGAGCTGTATGCCGGCAAGCAGCGCCTTCTTGCCGTCAAGATCGAGCGCGCCGGAGACGAGCCGCACTTTCGAATTGGTGGAGGCAACCCAGGGCGATGCGCTGGCGATGGCGGCGAGCCCCGCGCCTGTGCAGGCGATGCTCAAGATTGCGCCAAAGGCGAGGCGCAACGGAGACCGCGCGGCGATGCGCCGAAAACAAACAGACATCATCATCATTTCCAATGGGACTGTAGCGCCGGGGTGCAACTCTAGCTTCGGGTATGACGCTGTGCGACCTCAAGCAGCGCCGCAACGTTTCACTCTTTTGTGAGCCATCATGCGGCGAAAAACCTCGGCTCCGCGTTAATGGAGCATAGGCCCTTCCCAACGAACAGAACTCCTGTAGTCTGGCCATATGCCCGCACGCAGCTCAAAGACCCGGCCGCAACGAGACCTCTATCTCGACGGCCAGCTGCTGATCGCCATGCCGGCCATGGGCGACCCGCGCTTTGCCCGCTCCGTCATCTATATCTGCGCGCACTCTGCCGACGGCGCCATGGGCATCATCATCAATCAGCGCGCACCCAATATCAGCTTCACCGAGCTCCTCGAGCAGCTCAACATCGTGCCGCCGCAAGAGCGCATCAGGCTGCCTTCCGGCTTAACCGGCATGGCCGTGCATCTCGGCGGCCCGGTCGAGACCGGCCGCGGCTTCGTGCTGCACAGCGCCGACTATTTCAAGTCCGAGAGCACGCTGCCCATCGACGACAGCGTCTGCCTCACCGCGACCATCGACATCTTGCGCGACATCGCCAAGGGCTCAGGCCCCGACAAGGCGCTGCTGGCGCTGGGCTATGCCGGCTGGGCGCCGGGCCAGCTCGAAAGTGAGATCCAGGCCAATGGCTGGCTCAATTGCCCGGCCGATCCCGAGCTCATTTTCGATCCCGAGGTCGACCGCAAATATACCCGCGCCCTGGGCAAGATGGGGGTCGACCCGATCCGCCTCGTCAACGATGCCGGCCACGCTTAGAGCGTTATCGCTCTAAGCATTTTTCTTCGGCATGATCTTTGCGGAAAACCGGATCCCACTTTTCTGGATCATGCTCTAAGACGTGGCGCCGGGTGCGGGGAGAGCCTTCAGCACGGCAGCACTCGGAGCCTGCACCTCGAGCCCTTTAGGCGTCTGAGGCTCACGGGCGCGCTCGCGCTCCTTGCGCTTGCGGTGGCTGGCGAGAGCGGCGAGCAGGCTGGCCACGTCCTTGGCGGCCATCGGCTCGCCGTAATAATAACCCTGGCCATATTCGCAGCCGATCGAGCGGAGATAGCTTGCATCGGCCGCCGTCTCCACCCCCTCCGCCACCACTTCCTTGCCGAGCTCGTGCGCGAGCGCGATGATCGAGCGGAGGATGAGCGGGGTCGAGCCATTGAGGCCGCTGTCGCGGACGAGCGAGCGGTCCACCTTAATGGTGTCGCACGGGAAGCGGTGCAGATAGCTCAATGAGCAATAGCCGGTGCCGAAGTCATCTAGCGCAAGGCTGGCACCGAAGGTTTTGAGCCAGGTGAGGATCTCGACCGCGCGCTCGGGATTCTCCATGACGAGCGACTCGGTGATCTCGAGCTTGAGCGTACCCTTGGGCACCGCCTCGCGCGCCAGCATCAGCCTGATCTCCTGCACCATGTCCTGGCGGAAGAGCTGGCGGCTCGACACGTTGACGCTGACGAAGAGAGGATCGCGGTCGCGCGGCAGCACCTTGTGCCAGCGCACGGCCTCTTCGAGCGCCTGGCTCAACACATAGCTGCCGAGCTCGACGATAAGCCCGGACTCCTCGGCGAGCGGGATGAAGTCCTCGGCGCCGAGCCGCCCGCGCGTCGGATGGTCCCAGCGCAGCAACGCCTCGAAGCCGGCAAGCTGGTTCGAGGCAAGCCGTGTGATCGGCTGATAGAGTACGGCGATCTGCTGCCGCTCGAGCGCCTTTCTGAGATCGCTTTCGAGGGGTAGCCGGCTCTCGTCCTCGCCCCGCATGGAGGGATTGAAGATCTCGATGCGGTCGGCGCCGCCGCGCTTCGCCCTGAGCATGGCGATCTCGCCTTCGCGGAGCATGTCCTGGGCCGTCCCCTGGCTCCCGTCATGGACGACGATGCCGATCGAGGCGGTGAGCACGATCTCCTTGGCGCTGATCTTCATGGGGGTGCGGAGCGCCCGCCTGACCCGCTCGGCAAGCGTCGCCACATGGTGCGGGTCGGTCTCGGAGATGAGCAGGATGGCAAACTGATCGCCGCCAAGGCGGGCGAGCGTGTCTTGCGGGTTGAGGTGGCGGCTCAATCTCCGGCCAAGCGTCAAGAGCATGCTGTCGCCGATGACGAGGCCGAAGCTCTTGTTGACGTTCTTGAAGCGGTCGATGTCGATGAAGATCACGGTCGGGCGGTTGGCCTGCCCCTCGCGCGACCGGGTGATCGCCCCTGCGAGCCGGTCCATGAACAGCTCGCGGTTGGGAAGTTGGGTGAGGCTGTCATGCACGGCGTCGTGCATCAGCCGCTCATGCGACCGCTTGAGGCTCGTCACGTCGCGCATCAGCCCGACGCAGCGCAACAGCCGCGCATTGTCGCTTGGGCTCGCATGGCCGCGGAGGTCGTACCAAAGATAGGTGCCGTCGTGGCGCCGTAAGCGGAAATCGATCTGCAGGTCGCCGCCCTGCTTCTCCTGCAGCGACCACAGCATCAGCCGGAAGCGCTCGCGGTC
>JAENXG010000217.1 GCA_016649675.1 Methyloceanibacter sp. | reverse complement strand
GTGTCTTTCTTCATGGCGTCTGCCTTGCAAATCCGTGACATTTGTTGGGCCGAGGCTATAACGGAACTTTGGGGATGGCACAAGACCGCGCCGGAAAAGCGCGACATCTAACCCTTCCCGCCGCCCGCCTCCGCCCGTAAAGTCTGCCCCTCAAGATCCAAGCTGGGCCCTCTTAGTGCAACTCGTAACCTCAAAGCCTGACGGTCAAGACCGGCACCACCAGACCTCTGCGCCACGCGCGGCGGGAAAAGAGGGGGGCCGCGTCGCACTTGGCCCGCTGCTTGCGCTCAAGCCCTATCTCCTCCGCCACAGGCGGATGCTGGGCGCAGCCTTTCTTGCCCTTCTCGTCTCGGCGGCCGCGACCCTTGCGGTGCCACTTGCCGTGAGGCGCATGATCGATCTCGGCTTCTCCGGCATCGAGCCCGACCTCATCGACAAATATTTCGCCACGCTCGCCGGCATCGGCCTCATCCTCGCGCTCGCGAGTGCGGCGCGCTTCTATTGCGTGAATTGGCTCGGTGAACGGGTGGTCGCCGACATCCGCCGCGACGTGTTCAAGCATCTGACGGGCTTGAGCCCTGCCTTCTACGAGGTGTCGCATTCGGGCGAGGTGATGTCGCGGCTCACGGCCGACACGACCCAGATCAAGGCGGCGGCGAGCACGGTAATCTCGCAGGCGCTGCGCAACCTGGTCGTGCTGATCGGGGCGACCGTCATGATGGTGGTGACGAGTCCCAAGCTGTCGCTTGCCGTGGTTATCGCCATACCCGTGATTATGCTGCCGCTCGTCGCTTATGGGCGCTCGGTGCGGGCGCTCTCCCGTCACGCCCAAGACACGCTCGCGCAAGCCTCGGCCTATGCGAGCGAGAGCCTGAGCCAGGTGAGGGTGTTGCAGGCCTTCACCCACGAGGATGCCGCCGCGGCGCGCTTCGGCGCGGCCGTCGAGCGCTCCTTCGCCGCGGCGAGGGAGCGGGCGAAGTCGCGCGCAGGCCTCACCGCTATCGCCATCTTCCTCACCTTCGCGAGTGTCGTCGGCGTGCTTTGGTATGGCGCCCAGGATGTGCTGTCAGGAAGCATGACCGGAGGCAGGCTCAGCCAGTTCGTGCTCTACGCCCTGCTCGCTGCCGGTGCCGTCGGCGAGCTCAGCGAGGTGTGGGGCGAGGTGAGCCAGGCGGCCGGCGCGGCCGAGCGGCTGAGCGAGCTGCTGCAGATCCAGTCCGCGATCAAATCACCGACGCACCCCAAGGCGCTGCCTGTGCCGCCGCGCGGGGAGATCGCCTTCCGCGACGTCTCGTTCTCCTATCCTTTGCGGCCCGAGACGAGTGCTCTCGATCATGTGAGCTTCCATGCAGCGCCGGGAGAGCGCGTTGCTCTCGTCGGGCCGTCGGGCGCGGGCAAGACCACGATCTTCGCCTTGCTGCTTCGCTTCTACGACCCCAGCAGAGGCAAGGTCGAGGTCGACGGCGTTTCCGTCAACGAAGCCGACCTTGCCGCGCTGCGCTCGCAGTTTGCGCTCGTGCCGCAAGAGACGGCGCTGTTCGCCGATACTGTCGCGGCTAATATCGCCTATGGCGTGGACGAGGCGAGCCCGAGCGAGATCGAGGCGGCGGCAAAGGCCGCCTTTGCCCACGACTTCATCGCGGCCCTGCCGCAAGGCTACGACACCACGCTCGGGGAAGGCGGCGTGACGCTCTCGTCGGGGCAACGCCAGCGTATCGCCATTGCGCGCGCGGTGTTGCGCAACGCGCCCATCCTGCTTCTCGACGAGGCAACGAGCGCGCTCGATTCGGAGAGCGAGACGCTCGTGCAACGCGCGCTCGACAAGATCATGGAAGGCCGCACCACGCTCGTCATCGCCCATCGACTCGCCACCGTCATACGCGCCGATCGCATCCTCGTGTTCGACCATGGGCGGCTCATCGAGGAGGGGACGCATCAGAGCCTGATCGGCAAAGGCGGCGTCTATGCGCGGCTGGCCGAACTGCAATTCGCCCCGGATGCGGCGGAGTGAGGTGTTCTATTCAGGTGCGGTTCAGCTTGAGCCGAATAGGGTTCCGCGCGAAACTTGAGACGAACTCTGCAAGCGGAGGAGAAGCGCCATGAAGCCTGCAGCAGCCAGCCACATCGCTCTCGCCATCGTCGCCATCGTCTTGTGCGGCGCCGTCCAGATCGCGCCGGCCAAGGCCCAGAATCCCTCGACCAATCAGATCATCGACCAGCTCCAGCCGAAGACGAAGTTCCGCTCCTTTGATCCCAATCTGGCGGCGAAGCAGGCGAAGCAGGCCGACCTCGTCAACCGCCTGCAGAACGCCAAGACGCGGCAGATCACCGTGGAGGAGCGCAGCGAGATCGCCGAGGTGGTCAAGGAGAACGACCTGCCGGCGATCGACCTCGAAGTGTTCTTCGAGTTCGATTCCTCAGCGATCACGCCCGAGGCTTTGCCGATTCTCAAGAAGCTTGGGGAGGCGCTCAGCGACGACCGGCTCAAAGGCTCGGTGTACCTCGTCGCCGGCCATACCGACGCCAAGGGGTCCGCCGCCTATAATCTCGGTCTCTCCGACGCGCGGGCGAAGTCGGTGCGCGAGTTCCTCATCGAGAAATTCCACCTCGACCCGAAACAGCTCGTCGCCGTGGGCTTCGGCGAGGAGCAGCTCAAGAACAGCGAGGACCCGCTTGCCGCCGAGAACCGCCGCGTTCAGGTGGTGAACATGGCTGATAAAGATGTGGCGGCGAAGGCCGGAGCGCCGGAACATGACGGTGGGGAGCCCGCGGGGAAGGACCCGGAGTAGTCGCTCTAACGCTCGGTGAGCTTCAGCTCGATGCGGCGGTTCTTGCGCAAGGCTTCGTCGCTCGTGGCCGGATCGATCGGCTGGAACTCGCCGAAGCCTGCCGCGACCAGGCGGTTGGCTGGCACGCCATCCTGCATCAGATAGCGCACCACCGAGATGGCGCGCGCGCTCGACAGCTCCCAGTTCGACGGGAATTCAGGGGTGGCGATCGGCTTGATGTCGGTATGGCCGTCGATCCGCATCACCCAGGCGATGTCCGGCGGGATCTGGGTCTCAAGCTGCTTCAGCGCATCGGCGAGCTTGTCGAGCTGCGAGGTGGCTTCGGTCTTCAGCTCGGCAGAGCCTGAGTCGAACAGCACGTCGGAGGCGAAGACGAAGCGGTCGCCGACAATCTGGAAGTCGGGTCGATCGCCGAGGGCCTCTCTCAGCTTGCCGAAGAAATCCGAGCGGTAGCGTGCAAGCTCCTGCACCTTCTTGGCCAGTGCAACGTTCAGCCGCTGCCCGAGATCGGCGATCTTGGCTTGGCTGTCCTTGTCTTTCGCCTCCGAAGCGCTGAGCGCCTCCTCGATCGCGGCAAGCTGGAGCCGGAGCGCCGCCAGCTGCTGGTTCAGCATCTCGACCTTGGCAAGCGCGTCGTTGGTGATCTTCTTCTGCGTGTCGAGCTGACCGCCAAGCGTCCGCGCGCGGTCCTCGGCGCCTTGCGTCTTGCCGCCAGCGTCGCCGAGCAGCCCGGTCAGGCGCTGGTTCTCCTTGTCCTTGTCCGTGAGCGTGGCCTGGAGCGCCGCGAGGCTGTCCTCGACCGATTCCTTCTTCGAGTGCTCGAGCGCCAGCAACTCGGTGAGCTCAGAGAGCTGCCGGTTGAGGCGCGACAGCATGGTGTCCTTGCCGCTCGCCGCTTGGCTCACGATGAAGTTGGTGAGCATGAACAGCGACATGAGAAAGGTCACCACCAGCAGCAGGGTGGAGAGCATGTCGACGAAGCCCGGCCAGTAATTGGCTTGGTATCGACCGCGGCGGGCGCGTGCCAGCGACATGACCTAATTCCGCTCCTCGCGCGCCGGCAGCTTCGCCTTGTCGGTGATTTGCCGGAGCACGGTGGCAAGCTCATGCTGCTGCTGGGCCTGCTCGTCGGCCCATTCGCGCACGACTTTCTGCTCGGCGCGCATTTGCCGGATCAATTTATCCACGCCTTGGGCGAGGTCCTTGACCGCGTCGCCGGTATTGTCGGTCAGCACCCGGTGCTCGACCTTCTCGCTCAAGTCGGAGAGCGAGCGCTGCATGTCGAGAAGGGCGAAGCGGAGCTGCGGAGTCACGGCGTCGGCGCCCGGCACATCAGCCAATTGCAGCTCGGTGATGCCGGACAGCCAGTCCTCGAGCTCGTTATAGAAGCGGCCCTGAGCGTGGCCTGCCTGGAGATCGAGAAAGCCGAGGATCAGAGAGCCCGAGAGGCCGAACATCGAGGCGGAGAAGGCGGTGCCCATGCCCTTGAGCGGCCCGGCAAGGCCCTCCTTCAGCTGGTCGAACAGCATCACGTTGTCGCCGCCGCCGGTGTCGAGGGCGCCGATGGAGTTGCCGACCGAGCTCACCGTCTGCAACAGACCCCAGAACGTGCCGAGCAGGCCGAGAAAGACGAGAAGCCCGACCAGGTAGCGCGTCGTCTCGCGCTGCTCTTCGAGGCGGGAGGCGACCGAGTCGAGCAGCGAGCGCATCGCTCCCGT
>JAENXG010000229.1 GCA_016649675.1 Methyloceanibacter sp. | reverse complement strand
GCCGTCCTCCCGTTAATGTATCGCGTAAGGGAGGACGGCCTTCAAACGGGCCTGCATGAGGCCTGTAAAAGTAGCGGCTCGGCAATGGCGGGCATCTTCGCTTGCGGTTGGTGAGTTCCCTTCCGCTAGGTGCCATACGCATGCGCGTTGCCTTTTGGCGCGACCTCTTCACGCCAAATGCCTGACAATTGAGCCGCCGGTGCCCCCGCGTGCGCAATTGCCGCTCCACGGCGTTGGCGATCGAGCATATTCGCCGAGAGGCCCTATTCCAAAGATGGAAGGACCTGCGGCTCGGCTGTGGCGTCCGATCTTCGCCTTCGGCAATTCTGACGGCGACAAGGAGATGCTCGAATGGACGGGGGCGGGCGATGGCTTGCGCTTCATGGGCCTTGTGCATCACACCGATGCGAACCGCGAATGGGCCTACGATCGCAAATCCGACGTGGGCCGTCTCGACAAGGCTCTCGATGAAGCAAATGCGAAAGGCTGGATTGTCGTAGACATGAAGAGCGACTGGAATGTGATTTTCCCTCCCGATAATCCTCCGAGACCCTGGATGAAAGGCGACCCGCCTAAATGAGCCACGCTCATTTCGGTTAATTGCTGACGTCATTGGAAACGAAGAACATGAGCACATTCGCTACGGTGATTGGCCTCGTTGCGGCGGCCTGCACGACCGCAGCCAACTTCCCGCAGCTTAAGAAGGCGTGGACTACCGGTCAGACTGACGATATCTCGCTTAAGACGCTCTTGTTGTTCGCGTGCGGCCTAGGGCTGTGGGTGGTGTATGGCGTGCTGCAAAAGGACATCATCATTATTCTAGCTAATGGCGTCAGCCTGGCGCTGCTTGCTGGGCTCTTGTACTTAAAGTTGGTGCAGACTCCCTCCTAAATGGCTGGGGGCCGCACCCGCTCTTCGGTGGAACGACCGGGCTGCTCTAGGCCAGTTGCTGATCACGCCCGGCTAATTCGTTCGCCAGCAACTTCGGCGTCAAACTTGGAATGTCTGCCGCTGCGGCGCCATCATTTACCCGGGCTTTCTCTTCACCGCTTAGCATAAGAAACGGTATCGTAGGCAGAGGAGGATGGCAGCAATGGGAAAGAACGATAATGATGTGCCGGTCAACATATCCAAAAATAGGGCCAGAGGAGGCGTCACGGGACACTACGTGCGCTACGTTCTCGCCTTCGGACTTGCGGGCATTATTATCGCGTTCATTGCCCTAGGCCTCTATTTTGGGTTGGGCGTTAAACCGAGCGCCCCCCCGCCCCTGGTCTCTCCTCACGGCTCCCAAGAAAGCCCCGCCACAGGGCAGTGACATACAACCGCTTCATGGCAGTCGGTGTCGGGTGGTGGCCCGGCTACTATGGCTACGGATATGGTTATGGTGGATGTGCGGGGTTACGGCGCCAGGCTCTGATCACCGACAGCCCATATTGGTGGAACCGATACTACACCTGCGCCAACTACCACTGAACCTGGGCTAACAGGCCTTATCAAGCAGACAAACGGAGGCGCCCTATTGGCGGGGCCTCCGGCCTTCCGCACGCGACGCTTTTAAGGAACCTACCCATTTTCGCAACGTCCGCTTTGGGTCATTCTGAGAAGTGAGCGCTCAAGCGTGGAGTGTCCGCTATTCGAGTGGGTTCGGACATTCGGGGCCCATTGAGACCTCGGGCTGTCTTCTTGTGAGGGGATGACCGCGACCATAAGGGGCCATGCTTTTTGGATCCTTTTTTGGGAGCGCAAACATCCGATCCGGCACGACGAGCGGCGCTACCGCGATCGCTGGAGGGGATCGAAGCTGCCTTCTGGCTTGTCCACATAGCCCTACTTTTGGCTTGGCCCCGGCCTTGTGGGCATCCTGAATGACCTTGCGGATCATCCACTTAACCGCCTCGTCCCGCTCATTGAAGAGGCCAGCGAGCAGATCAGAGGTCGCGTTACTGCAGGCCGGATAGCTAACACCACAACTGGAACTGGGCGTTTTCGGTCACTTGGCAGCACGGCGGATCCGCCTTGCGGCATGGACCATGTTTATGAGGGCAGGCCGTACCTCTTCCCACTTACGGGTCTTGAGGCCGCAGTCCGGATTGACCCATATCTGATCGGGCGAAAGACGTTGCTTCGCCTTGTCGAGAAGCGCCACCATCTCGTCGACGCTTGGACAACGCGGCGCATGAATGTCGTAAACGCCCGGGCCAATTTCGTTCGGATAGCGATGGGTAATGAAGGCATCGAGCAGCTCCATCTTGGAGCGGGCGGTCTCAATCGAGATTACGTCGGCGTCGAGCGCACCGATCGCGTCGATAATGTCGTTGAACTCCGAGTAGCACATGTGAGTGTGAATCTGCGTCTCGTCGGCAACCCCCGACGAGGCGAGACGGAAACACTCCACGGCCCAGGCGAGATAAGCTTTCCATTCGGCCTTGCGCAGCGGCAAGCCTTCGCGGATCGCCGGCTCGTCGATCTGGATGATCCGGATGCCAGCCTTCTCGAGATCGATCACTTCGTCGCGGAGTGCCAGCGCAATCTGGCGGCAAACCTCGCGGCGCGGTAGATCATCGCGCACGAACGACCATTGCAGCATGGTGACCGGGCCAGTGAGCATGCCCTTCATCGGCTGCGTTGTAAGCGACTGGGCATAGGCGGACCATTCGACTGTCATTGGATGTGGCCGTGAGACATCGCCGAAGATGATCGGCGGACGGACGCAACGCGAGCCGTAGCTTTGTACCCAGCCATGCTTGGTGACGGCATAGCCGGCAAGCTGCTCGCCAAAATACTGCACCATATCGTTGCGCTCGAACTCACCATGGACGAGCACATCGATGCCAATCTGCTCCTGCCAACGTACCGCAGTCTCTGTCGCCTTCTGCAGGAAGGCGTTGTATTCGGAGTCGCTCAGGGTGCCTTTCACGTGTGCGGCGCGGGCCTTGCGGAGCTCGTGGGTCTGCGGGAAGGAGCCGATGGTCGTGGTTGGGAAAGCGGGTAGAGAGAGGCGACCACGCTGGAGCGACCGCCGCGCTTCGAAGGGGCCGTGACGACGGGCCATCTCCGGATTGACAGTGGCCATGCGCTTCTGTACCGCGGGATCGTGGATCTTCGGCGATGCGGTGCGCGCGGCAACAATCCACGCCGAAGTGGCAAGCGCATCCTTTACCGCCCCGCGACCTTCGCCGAGCGCGCGGCTCAGCGTGGCGAGTTCACCGATCTTTTGTACAGCGAAAGCGAGCCAAGACTTGAGATCCGCATCGAGTTCGCTCTCCAAGTCGAGATCGACGGGAACATGCAGCAACGAACAGGAGGGCGCGAGCATCACCTTGGCCGCTCCCCGCTGCTTCACGACAGGCTCGATGCGGTCTAGCACGGCATTGAGATCGGCCCGCCATATGTTGCGGCCGTCAACCACACCCAGCGAAAGGACGAGATCGGTCGGCGCCTTGGCGAGCACGTCTTCGAGCTGTGCGGGCGCGGAGACCAGATCGAGATGCAGGCTCGTGACGGGCAAACGGAGCGCCATGTCGAGATTGTCGCCAATCGCTCCGAAATAGGTCGTGAGTAACAGCTTTAAGCCAGGTGCGGCCGACGACAGCGTACCGTAGGCGGTTTCAAAGGCGCGTCGCGCGTGATCATTGAGATCGAGCACCAGGGCTGGCTCGTCGATCTGTACCCAATCCGCCCCGGCGGTGACAAGGCGGCGCAGAATCTCCGCATAGACGGGAATGAGACCTGGAAGCAACGACAGCGGATCGAGGCCCTCGTCCTTGCTTTTGCCGAGCTTGAGATAGGTGACAGGGCCGAGCAGAACGGGTCGCGTGTTGAAGCCGAGGCTCTTCGCTTCCAGAAATTCGTCGAGCGGCTTGGTGGACGCAAGCATGAACGATTGCCCGCGCGAAAGCTCGGGAACCATGTAGTGATAGTTGTTGTCAAACCACTTGGTCATTTCGAGCGCGGGAAGGTCATAATTATGCGTTCCGCAGTCATGATCGTCTGCGGCGCTGTGGGTGCCGCGCGCCATGGCAAAATAGCTGTCGATCGATACCTCGCCCCCGCGCCAGCCATAAATCTCCGGGATCGCGCCGACCATGACGCTCGTGTCGAGAACGTGGTCGTAGAGCGAGAAATCGTTGCTCGGGATGTGTGTGACGCCGAGGGACCGTTGCTGCGCCCAGCTTGCGGCGCGAAGACCCGCAGCATCCGCTAACAGCGATTGCCCATTTATCTTTCCCGCCCAGAAGCGCTCGAGCGCGCTCTTCAGTTCGCGGCGTGGGCCGATGCGAGGGAAGCCGAGGGTGCTGACAGTGATGGACATGCATTTCCTTTCGCCG
>JAENXG010000539.1 GCA_016649675.1 Methyloceanibacter sp. | reverse complement strand
TGCGGACATGTTCCGTGCCTATCTCAATAAATATCCGGACGGCACTTATGCCGAGTTGGCACAGATACACATCGATGTTGAAGAACCGTAGGTCTGCTTTGGGTCAGTAGCTGACGTCACGGCGACGTGTCGAGACGTTATGGCGGATATGCGCGAGCAGACCCGGTCGCAGGAGGCCGACGGAATTTGGCGGTTTCGCAAAGCGCGGTTGAGCCGCGCTGCGGCGCAGTTCGACGGGGCCACTCGTGACGCGATGCAGGATGTTCAAAGGAGCCTGTTTGCCTGCCTCAACGTCAAGTAGTCCCGCGGTATAGGCGATATGCGCGATCTGCGGATCGGTTGGCTTAGCTGGCGCATCAGCCCAAAGAAGCCCGGGGCTCAGCAAGGCTAGAAACATGATGATCAGCGGGAGTTGTTTCTGCATCGGTCGATCTCCTTGAATAGCGGCCCGCATTTTTAGGGCTCATCGATTAGATGGAGGCCTGGGCGATTAGGTTCCCGGCTACCCTCGCACTTTCTGCAAGCCACGCTCCGCGACCGAATCGGAGAGTTCTATGAAAGGGAAAGTTCCAGCCGGAAACATCAAGTTGAAGCGTGCGTATGAGGCGCCGGCGCCTGACGACGGCATGCGAATCCTAGTTGATAGGCTGTGGCCGCGTGGACTCTCGAAGCAACGCGCGGCTATCGATCAATGGATGAAGGACATCTCGCCGAGCACCGAACTTCGCAAGTGGTTTGGCCATGATCCCAGCCGTTGGGATGAATTCCGCCGCCGCTTTGCCAAAGAGGTGCACCAACACCCCGAGCTCTTGGAGCAATTGCGGTCGCTCGCGCGCAAAGGTCCGATCACCTTGGTGTATTCAGCCCGGGACGAGGCGCACAACGATGCCGTCGAACTAAGGCACCTGATTTTGGGACGCGGCTAAGGAATCTGATGAACTCGCCACCAAACAGAACTGCTCATGTAAGATTGCCGCATTTTAGTCAGCGAATTTGCTCTGACCATTTGCGCGTTTGGGCCGGTCTTGATGTCCGCTTTGGGTCAGTAGCTGACGTCATAGCGTGTCATCGAGTTCGTCCGCTTAGTGCCATTAGCGGACCTAGCTGACAGGCATCACCTTGGGAAACTTCCACCGCCGTAGAGGATCTCGGGCCGCGACGGATCGCTCTAAGACTCGTGCTGGCTGCAGGATTGCCCCAGATGGGGTCGCCCGCGCCCAACTATTTCATCGTGATCGCTAAACCGCTCAGGTCGGCGTTCGCCATCAGCCCAACCTGCCGGCCCGAGAGCTCCAGAATGGCGCCATTCTGGTTGGTGAGCACGATCGCGCGGACACCGCGGCCGACCGCAAGCCCCACGCCGGCCGCGGCGTAGACGCCGGCAACGTCTGATGGGCGTTGGATGTTGCGCACCGGGCCGTGCAGAACCGTCTTCGAACCGCCGAACACCAGGCCGTAGTCTATGCCGCCGACCCCAAGCCGATAGCTGCGGCCGCGGAAGGTGAGCGTGCCGCCGCCGGCTGAGCCACCGATGATCCAGCCGCCCTTGTAGATCGTAAGCGTAATGCTGCCGCTATCGGCGTTCGCGCTCTGGAGACCGACGCCAAACAGGGCGATCAACGCGACCAAAGCGCCTCGGAGCAGGATCGGAATTCGCATGCCTTGACTCTCCCTCGTTTCAGTCG
>JAENXG010000059.1 GCA_016649675.1 Methyloceanibacter sp. | reverse complement strand
GGCGACGCGGTTCGATTGGACTATCGGTTCTGCTCTGTCTTTGGCGATACAGCCCGCAAGATCACTTCGACTTGGCGAGACAAGGGTGAATATGCCGGGTTCAATTCACATTTGCGAAAAGTGGCGCGACAGTTCCCACATATCGAAGTCCATCCGGAAATCTGGCTGAAAACGCGCTCGCCAACGTCGGCAAGCGCGCATTTGTTTATGACAGCGGTCCGGCAATGGGAACATGACTTAGGAGCAGAAGGGCAAAGCGGATCAGCGACATCAATCTTCGACAAGGTGATGTGGGCATTCCGTTGCGCGTTTTTTCGAGATTGCCGCGACATCGCCCGTTGGGATGTTCAATGCGAACTGGCCGAAGCTCTCGGCGTTGATATAAACGCGATTGAAAAAAGCATTCACGATGGAACCGCGTTTGCCAGACTGGCTGCAGACTACCAAGACGCCGACAAGATGCGCATCGAAGGCAGTCCAAGCTTCGTATTGAACGAGGGACGCCAGAAGCTCTACGGGGATGTTGGCTTCCGGATCATCGAAGCAAACATTCAAGAATTATTGCGGGCGCCCGGCGGCGACCAAGCCAGCTGGTGTTGATCACGGGCTACCGCTCATGTTGGCTCCGAGGCTCGTTTGGGTCCGAGGTAACGCCTCAGGTAACAGTTGACGGCGTCGGTCGGGGGAGCGGGCGCAGAACGAACAGATCCCCTTAGCCAACGGACGTCCGGAGTCAACCGCTTAGCCAGGCTGCAGCTCGAGCAGCGCGATCAGTCCCTTGAGCAGTTGCTCAGGGCTCGGTGGGCAGCCGCGAATGTGCAGATCGACAGGCAGCACGTCGGCAACCCCGCCCACCACCGCGTAGCTGCCGGCGAACAGTCCGCCATCGACGGCGCAATCGCCGACCGCCACCACCCATTTCGGGTCCGGAGTCGCGGCATAGGTTCGCATCAGCGCCTGACGCATGTTCTTGGTCACCGGCCCCGTCACCAACAGCACGTCGGCATGGCGAGGCGAGGCGACGAAGCGCAGGCCGAACCGTTCAAGATCATAAAAGGCGTTGTTGAGGGCGTGGATCTCAAGCTCGCAGCCGTTGCACGAGCCGGCATCGACCTCGCGGATGGCGAGGCTCCGTCCGAGCTTGCGCCGCGCCGCACGGTCGAGGCTCGTGGCAAGCTCGGCAAGCGCCGCATCGTCAGCTTGAGGCGCCGCCTCGGTGACGGGATGGCGAAGCAGATTCTTGAGCAGTAGCCGGCGCATCAGAGGTCGTGCCCCGAATAAGAGCAGTTGAACGATTTGTTGCAGAGCGGGAAGTCGGCCACGATGTTGCCTTCGATGACAGCCTCGAGTAGCGGCCATTGGAACCAGGACGCATCGCGCAAGTGGCAACGCGCGATTGTGCCGTCGGCGGCGATGCGCACCGAGACCAGCACGTCGCCGCGAAAGGCCTCGACCAAGGCAACGCCCTCGCGCACCCCGCCCGGAGTGCCGAAATCTGCCCTGAGCGCCCCCTTGGGCAGGCGCTCGATGATCTGCTCGATCAGCCCGAGACTTTGCTCGATCTCGCGGATGCGCACCCAGACCCGCGCGTTCACGTCGCCCTTGTCGAACACCGGCACCGTGAAGTCGAGCTCGCCATAGGGCGGATAGGTTATCGCCTTGCGCGCATCGAAGGCGCGTCCCGAGGCGCGGCCGACATAGCCGCCGGCGCCGAACTCCCGCGCGAGCGATGGGCTGAGATAGCCGGTCGTCACCGTGCGGTCCTGCAAGGAGGCCGTGTTGTCGTAAATCTCGATCAGCTCAGGGAGGCGGTGCCGCACCGCCTCGACCAGCGCGCGGAGATGGTCGATGCCGTCATCGGCCAGGTCGGAAGCAACGCCCCCAGGCACCACCTGGTCCATCATCAGCCGGTGGCCGAAGCACGCGTGAGTGCAACGCAATGTCCGCTCGCGCAGGATGCCACATTCGGCGTACATCAACGAGAAGGAGGCGTCGTTGCAGATGGCGCCGATATCGCCGAAATGGTTGGCGAGACGCTCGAGCTCGGCCATGAGCGCGCGCAGCCACACCGCCCTTGGTGGCGCCTCGACGCCGAGAGCGGCCTCCACCGCGCGGGAGAAGGCGAGCGCATAAGCGACCGTGCTGTCGCCTGAGACGCGCCCCGCAAGCCGCGCTGCCTTGTCGATGGACGCGCCGGCAAACAGGGATTCGATGCCCTTGTGCACATAGCCGAGCCGCTCTTCCAGGCGGACCACTGTCTCGCCATTGGCAGTGAAGCGGAAATGCCCCGGCTCGATGATGCCGGCATGCACCGGCCCGACCGGGATCTGGTGCACAGCCTCGCCCTCCACTGGCAGGAAGGCATAGGACGCGGCCCGGACCGGAGATCGCTTGCGTGCCCCTAAAGGATGCTTCACGCCCCACACGCCGTGGTCGAGCCAGGGCCGCGTGTCGGGGAGCCCGACCGGCTTGAAGCCATAGAGATCGCGGATGGTCCGCTCCAGCCGGATCGCGGGAGGATGCAGCTTGCCCACCGAGGGAAACTCGCGGCCCTCGACGGTGACCACGAGGATGTCGTTCGAAGCCTCATCGATGAGCGCCATGTGCGCGCAGCCCGTGTCGCCCCATAGCCCGAGCAGCGACGCGCGGGCCTCCACGAGCTCCTGGATGGCGAGGCGCCAGACCTCCTTGGAGACGACGACGCGCGGCCAGGGGCGATGACCCTCGACCTTGCGGCCCTTCTTGGCGATAGCGGTCAGCGCCGCCATGGAGCCCCCATCATCCGAGTAGCTTTGCCACCGCCTGGAACCAGGCGACGAGCGGCCCCGGCAGATAGACGCCTGCCGTCAGCACCAGCCCGAGATGAGAGAACATCGGCAAATAGGAGCCCTTCGCCTTGTGGGTGGGTCCGCGGGGCTCGCCAAAGGCGACCGCGTTCAACTTCAGAAAGAGCGCGCCGATGGCGACGAGAAGCCCGAGAACGAGCGGCAGCGCGAGGAGCGGCTGGCGCGCGAAGGTCGAGCTCACCACCAGAAACTCGCTCATGAAGAGGCCGAGCGGCGGGAGCCCGGCGATGGCCACGACGCCGGCCACGAGGCCCCAGCCAAGCACCGGATTGGTGACCGTCAGCCCACCCATATCGGCGATTTTCTGGGTGCCCTTGACCTGAGCGATGTCGCCGACGGCGAAGAAGATCGCCGACTTGGTCAGCGAGTGCATGCACATGTGCAGGAGACCGGCGAAATTGGCGAGCGGCCCGCCCATGCCGAAGGCGAACGTGATGATCCCCATATGCTCGATCGAGGAATAGGCGAACAGACGCTTGATGTCGCCCCTTCGGTACAGCATGAACGCCGCGAACACGACCGAGACGAGGCCCATGCTGATCATCAGCGGGCCGGGCGCAAGCGCGTCGGGGTTCGCCGCAAGCAGCATCTTGAACCGCAAGAGAGCGTAAAGAGCGACGTTGAGGAGCAGGCCCGACAGAACTGCCGAGATGGGTGTGGGGCCTTCGGCGTGGGCATCAGGGAGCCAGGCGTGCAGTGGGGCGAGGCCGACCTTGGTGCCGTAGCCGAGCAGCAGGAACACAAAGGCGAGGTTGAGCAGCGCAGGATCGAAGGCGCTCGCATGGGCCATCAAAGTCGTCCACACCATGGAATTAAGGCCTTCGCCAATGGCCGGCTGGGCGGCCATGTAGACGAGAATGGTGCCGAACAGCGCAAGCGCGATGCCGACGCTGCCGAGGATGAAATATTTCCACGCCGCCTCGAGCGCCTCATGCGTCCGGTAGATACCGACCATCAGCACCGTGGTGAGCGTGGCAAGCTCGATCGCCACCCACATCACGCCGATATTGTTGGTCACGAGCGCGAGATTCAGGGCGAACATCAGCACCTGATACATGGCGTGATAGAAGCGCAAGAAGGTGGGCGTGAGCCGGCCTATCTCAAGCTCGTGCTCGATATAGCTCGCGCTGAACACGCTCGTGGTGAAACCGACGAAAGTGGTTAGCACGATGAAGACGTTGTTGAGGTCGTCGACCAGGATGTAGGGCCCCGGCACCGGCCGCTCAAAGAAGAATAGCGACAGCGCGGCGAGGAAGCTTAAGAACGCCGCACCGACGTTGATATAGGCCGTGAGCTTGTAGCCTGGGAGAACGGCAAGCAGCAGCGCTGCCGTCGCAGGAATGGCCAGGACCGCTGTCACCGCATAGAAGCTCATTCCCGTTCTCCGCGGTAGCTATCGAGGGCCGCGACATCGACACTGTCGAAGCGCTCGCGAATGCGGAACAGGAAGATGCCAATCACAATGAAGGCGATGAGGATCGAGAAGGCGACGCTGATCTCGACCACGAGCGGCATGCCCTTGGCGCCGGTGGCGGCGAGCACGAGGCCGTTCTCCAGCGACATGAAGCCGACCACCTGGCTCACGACATTCTGCCGCGTCACCATCATCAAGAGACCGAGCAGCACGACGGAAAGCGCAAAGGCGAGGTCCTCGCGCACGAGCGGATCGGCTCCGGCGGTAACGCGCAGCATCACCACCATGGAAAGCGCGACGAGCCCGATGCCGAGCAGCATGGTGGGGCCGATCCCGACCACGGTCTCGACCTCGCGGTGAATGCCGAGCTTGACGATCATCCGGTGCAGCACCACCGGGATCAGGATCGCCTTGAACGTCAGCGCGATCGCCGCGGTGATGTAGAGATGCGGTGCATCTTGCGCGTAAGCCTGCCATGCCACCGACAGCGCGAGCACGAAGGCGTGCAGGGCGTAGACGTTGAGCAGCGCATAGAGGCGGTCCTGGTAGAGCAGCATGAAGCTCACCAGCACGAGCGAGCCGGCCAGGAAATGAGCGATGTCGAAGGTGAGGCTGTGCATCTACAGGCTCCTCGACACGAACATGAGCAGCGTCGCGAGCAGACCGAGCATCAGCGCCGCGCCCAAGAATTCCGGCACACGGAACACGCGCATCTTGGCGATCGAGGTCTCGAAAAACGCAAGCAGGAAGCCACACGCGCCGAGCTTGGCGAGATAGGCGCCGACGCCGAGCGCCAACGCCTCCGGCGGTGCGCCCTGGGGCGCGAGCCCCCAAGGAACGAAGAGACAGGCGATGAGCGAGATGTAGAGAAGGAGCTTGAGCTCGGCGGCAAGGTCGATCACCGCGAGGTGGCGCCCGGAGTATTCAAGCACCATGGCCTCATGCACCATGGTGAGCTCAAGATGCGTGGCCGGATTGTCGACCGGAATGCGCGCGTTCTCGGCGATCGCCACCATGATGAGGGCGATCAGCGCCATGCCGAGCGAGACGCGCAAGCCGACCTCGGAGGAGACCAGGAACTCGGCCATGGTGGAAAGCTGGGTGGAGCCCGCGACGAGTGCCAGCGTAAACACGATCATGAGCATGGCCGGCTCGGCGAGCGAGGCGATCATCACCTCGCGGCTCGAGCCGATGCCGCCGAAGCTTGTGCCCACGTCAAGACCGGCCAGGGCGAGGAAGAAGCGCGCGAGCCCAAGCAGCGCAATGATGGCGATGAGGTCCGCCGACCAGGAGAACACGAGCCCGACGCCGAAGGTCGGCACCAAGGAGGCCGCGACCCAGGTGGCGGCGAAGATGAGATAGGGACAAACCCTGAATAGCCAGGACGCGCCGTCCGCCAGCACCACCTCCTTTCGCATCAGCCGCACGAGGTCGCGATAGGGCTGTACGAGCGGCGGACCTTGCCGCAGCAGCAGCCGCGCCTTCACCTTGCGCACAACGCCGGTCAAGAGCGGTGCGAGCAAGAGCACCAAGAGCATCTGCGCGCCCTGCACGATGAGGTTGAGCATCAGGGCCATATGACGAGCACCAGGAGGAGGCCGACCAGGGCAAGGAAGACGAGGCTGAGATACTGGCGGATGGTGAAGAACTGCACGCGGTTGAGGGCGATCGCGCTCGACTCGACGCCCCTGACAATGGGCACATAGGCCACGTCCCAGACAGGATCCTCGAGAGTAACTTCAAGCCGCGCTGGCCGCATGTCGCCGGGCGGCGGCATCTCCACGCGCTCGCGCGCATGAAAGACCGTGGTGCCGAACACGCGGCGGATCGGCTGGGCAAAGCTCGAGGCGGAGTATTGCGTCATCGGGCTTGGATCGGGAAAGCCGCAATCCCACGCCGGCCCCCTTCGAAGCCTATTCGATGCCAGACGATGGATGGCGGCAGCGGCCAACGTCGCCGAGGCGACCATGAACAGGAATACGAGCAGGCCGTCATAGGAGCTGCGGCTCTCCGCGATGGGCACGATGGCGAAGAATGGAACGCTGCTCTGCTGCGGCATGCTCTCGCCGACAAGCGCCGTGGCGACCGGCGCGAGCGCATCAATGAAGATGCCTGGGAGGATGCCGGCGACGAGGCAGAGGCTCGCCAGAAAGAACATCGCCGCGAGCGAATAGGGATCGGTCTCATGCGCGCGCTCTGCCGCCGTGCTGCGGGGCCGGCCGAGAAAGGTCACGCCGAAGGCCTTGACGAAGCAGGCGGCAGCGAGCGCTGCCGATAGAGCGAGCAGAGCGCCGACGCCCGGCACGAGAAATTTCAGCCCCCACGACGGAAGCTGCGGACTGAGCAGGATCGCCTGGAAGGTCAGCCACTCGGATACGAAGCCGTTGAGCGGGGGCAGCGCCGAGATGGCGACGCAGCCGACAAGGAAGGTGAAGGCCGTGAGCGGCATGCGGTGAATCAGGCCGCCTTGATGCTCCATGTCGCGCATCCCCGTCGCGCCGAGCACGGCACCCGAGCCGAAGAACAAGAGGCTCTTGAACACCGAATGGTTGAACACGTGGAGCAGCGCCGCCGTGAAGGCGAGCGCCGCCGCCACACGCATGTCAAAGGCCTGGAAGGCGAGCGCGAGCCCCAGCCCAATGAAGATGATGCCGATATTCTCCACCGTGTGATAGGCGAGCAGGCGCTTCAGATCGTGCTCCATCAGCGCATAGAGCACGCCCATGACGCAGGTGATGCCGGCAAGCGCGAGCACCACCATGCTCCCCCACCATTCCGGGCTTCCGAGCAGATCGAACACGATGCGCACGAAGGCGTAGACCGCGACCTTGGTCATGACGCCGCTCATCAGCGCCGAGACGTGGCTTGGGGCGGCGGGATGGGCGAGCGGCAGCCAGACATGGAGCGGCACGAGGCCGGCCTTAGACCCCGCGCCGAGAAGGACAAGCATGAGAACGAGCGCGGCGACGGTGGGCGAGACCGCGGCGTCGCGCATCGCAGAGAACGCATAGCCGCCGTCGGGACCGGCAAGCAGGCCGAAGGCGAGCAGCAGCGCGAAAGTGCCGAAGCTCGCCATCACGATATAGATGTAGCCCGCCTGCAAATTCCCGCGCGTCGCGTGATGCGCCACCACCAGCGCCCAGGACGAGAGCGACATGAGCTCCCAGGAGAAGAGGAAGCTGTAGGCGTCGTCGGCCACCACCACGAGGCTCATGCCGGCGAGAAACACAGGGTAGAACGGTAACACGCGCATGGGCGCGTGCTCATGCCGGCCATGACCGAGCGCGAACAGGCTCGCAGAGGCAGCACCGAGATTGACGACGACGAGAAAGAACGCCGAAAGCGCGTCCATGCGGAAATGGGCGCCGAGCCAAGGCAGCCCCAATGGCAAGGTGACCGTCGCGGTCCCGGCAACGTTTAGGAGATGCGAGCCGGCTGCTACGAGAGCGACACTGCAAGCGACCAGCGAGCCGCCATACACGATCACCCGGCCCGCCGCGGTGCGGCCGATGAACACCGCAAGGCCTGCAAGGGCGAGCAGAAAAGCAACCGCGACGAGGATCGTTGCGAGGCTCATGGCCGGCTCAAGCCTTGAGACGGACGCCGCGGCCGCTGCCCTGGCTCAGGGCACCTTCCGCGATCAGCTCGATGCCGGCGGCATCCAGCGCGCCCACAAGCTTCATCAGCGAATCGACGTTGCCGCGGATGACGCTGTCGCTTGCTTCCATCCGCTGAATCGTCGGCAGCGAAAGGCCGGCCATCTCGGCCAATTTGCGCTGGTCGATACCGAGAAGGGCACGCGAAGCCCGCAATTGCGCAGCCGTTATTATGTCTTAACCCCATCGAATTTGAGAAGTGACTTTTGCTATCTAGAGCTTGTCTTTCTTTCTATCAAGATTGAATATTAATGGCTTAGACATGATGCCGCACCAATTCCGCGAAAGGCTACCCAAGTTGTCCAGGGTTGTCGGTTTTTGCATTTCCGCCGGATAAGCCTGCTCCAAGCATCGCCAAAACGGCCCTCCTCCAGGCCACCATAACCTTCGCCTACACGCTGCTGATCGTCGCTGGGGTAGCCCGTCCGAACAGCATTGCTGGTCAATTGCTCGGCCAATGGATTGGCGACACATACAGCCTCACACGCTTGCTACTTGCTGAAGGACCCGAGCCGTCGAGCGCAACTCAGTTTCCCGAAAGCGTTGTACGTTGGTCGATGACCGTGATCCACGCATTGCTTGGAACGCCTTTTTTGCAGCCCGAGCGCTGATGTCCGCTCCTGGCACAAAGGCGACCAATTCGATGGTCCTTTGTGATTTCGGCTACTGACCCATAGCAGACGTTGTTTACATTGGGGTACGCACGCCCGGAGATCAACTCACACCAAGTGGCTATTTCGTAGTGAACAGTCGCCGCACCGAAGGAGCGAGCAACGCCAAGGCGGCTGCAATGACTGTTACGTAGAAGATTTTCGTCGCAAGGTTTTGCGGTCCCAAGGAATGAGCCAGCAGATCGCCAGAAAACACCAGTGCCGGCGCCCAAACGATCGCTGATAAGACATTGGCCATGTAGAAGCGTCGCGACGGCATATGCAATATCCCCGCCGCCAAAGGAATGACCGCGCGTAGAGGGCCAAAGAACCGCCCGATGAAAACGCTGCTTGCGCCATAGCGCTTAAAAAAACTAATCCCATTCTCAAGCCGTTCAGGATGCCTTCGGAATGGCCAAACATCCGAAAGCAATGGCCCAAACTTCTGGCCCAACCAGAACGAGATCGCGTCACCGAGAACAGCACCTACAATTCCAGCCACCACCGGCGAAAAAGGATCGAGGATACCGGCCTCGATTAGCGCTCCGGAAGCGATGAGGATAGCGGTGCCCGGAAATAACAGACTAAGGAAAACAAATGACTCTCCGAACGCTACAAGCCCTATGATAAGGGCAGCCCATTCAGGGTGGGCTTTGACGAAAAAAAGCACTTGGCTCGCGAGGTAATCCATCAATCAAAATTTCCGTCCAGGTTTGCCGCCTCGACTTGCCGACTGAGGACAAGTTGCCCTGTCATAACCCCAAGCGTGTAGGCGCTGGGCATACGAACGACGCATTTTTTCGGTTAGATGAATGCGGGCCGGAGATTTGAGAGAGGGTTGCGGGGTGCGTCCAGGGCGGTGCGAGTCGGTCCTTATCGGGAGTGTCCTTTTCTGTTACGGCTCGTTGCCCGGAGGCGCCTTAGCAGAGGACCCTATAGCGGCAGCGACGCGAGTTGTCGCTGACTACCGCGTCGATCTGGGCAACTTCAATCTGGGGAGCTTTCGTTTCACAACCCTGTTGAACGGCTCTGATTACCGCGTGCGGGGTGATGGGCGCTTCTCAATGCTAGGTGGCCTTCTTTATGATTGGCAGGCCACTACCGCAAGCTCTGGGAAGGTCACGAGTGCCGGCCTGGAACCAGCGATGTATGCGTTGAGCTATGCAGGCGGAGGTGATGCTGGCCAACTCCGCATGTCCTTTGATGCCGGAGCCGTCACGGCACTCTCGATTGTCCCGAAGCAGACCCGTGATCCTCGCGAAATCCCAATTACAAAGGAACAGCTCGTGGGCGCGCTCGATCCAATTGCCGCGGCCTTTTTTCATGCTCGTTCTGACAACCCGAATGGTGATCTCAAGGTCTGCGATCAAACAGTGCCGGTGTTCGACGGGGGGTGGCGGTTTGACCTTGTGCTCACGCCTAAACGGAAAGTCCCGGTGCAGAAGGAAGCCTCGACCGCGTATTCGAGTTATGCCGTCGTTTGCCGCGTCAAGTTCAAGCCAATCTCCGGGTACGCACCCGATGATCCCAACATCAAGCTCATGTCCCATACAGACGCAATTGAGGTTTGGCTCGTTTCGCTGCCCGGGACCGATATGTATGTGCCCTACCATATTCTACTGCCGACGGAGGCCGGCTTACTGTCAGCAATCTCAACCTCATTACACGCCGAAGGGAACTGGCGAGCAAATTCGCGGCCGTGAGCGATTGCACCCCAACTTCCGCGGCATCAACGAAACCTGAAACTTCCGCGCGCGATTTTGTTCGATAGGTTTCGCTCGTTTTCCTTGATCCCGATAGCGGACAGACGCTCGGCTAGGTCGGCGTAGCTTAGGTTGCGCCGCTTTAGCTCAGCCTTGAGCAGGCCCTTGGCCTTGGCCTTCCACTGAGTGCCTTTCTTTATCATCCGACATGCCCGATTCGATGATTTTAACATCGTAAGCAGTGTCAGTGGCCATATCAGAGCAAGTAGACGTCTGAAAAATGGGGCAGAGCGGAAACGCTCTGTCCTGCTTCCACCGTCCGCTAAGTGCCATAAGCGGAAATTCTGCGATCTGACTGACTTAACGCTTGAGTATCACTAGCATAGGTCCGCAAGTTGCATACGCTGCGCCCGCGTTGGAGTCGCCATGTGGTCTCGCCTGCTCGCCTGCTCGCCTGCACCCTGCTTCTGCTGCCCGCCCCCGCCCTGGCCGGCGCCAAGGAGAAGGTCGCGGCGCTCGCTCCGTCTGGGCTCGTGCTCGTAATGGACGCCGAGGGGAAAGAGCTGGTCGCTCAGAACGCCGACCAGCCCTTCGTCCCGGCCTCGGTCACCAAGATCGTGACGGCATGGCTGGCGATGGAAGTCTTGGGCGGCGACTACCGCTTCGAGACCAAGTTCTACCTCGACGACAAGCGCGTGCTGTATGTGCGGGGCGGCGGCGATCCCTTCCTGATCTCCGAGGAGCTGGCGCCGCTCGCTAAGGAGCTGGTCGCGGCGATCGG
>JAENXG010000329.1 GCA_016649675.1 Methyloceanibacter sp. | reverse complement strand
GTCTCGCCCGTCTTGTCGTCCTTGATGTCGAGGGCGCCATCCTTGTCCTTGTGGGTGGCGATATAGGTGTGGATCGCGCTCATCACCTGCCAGGCGCGGGTGACCTCCATGTCGCCGGGATGCTCCTGCACCGGGAGCCACCACCAGGCCACCGGCATGCGCGTGATCATGATCCAGCCGTCGCCCTCCTGCTTCGGGCCCTTCTGCACCCTGATGTCCATGAGCTTCAGCTGGTCGCCGTCGGGCTTGAACCAGAAATCGATGGCGTATTGCTTCTTGGGCTCGTCCTTGTCGTGGAAGATGGTATTGGCGAACCAGCCGTAACCCTCCATGCCGCGCACGATCTTGACCTTCTCGAACACGAGATTGAGGTCGGCGTCGAGCTTGGGGTCGTGGAAGATGAAGGCGCCGTCCTTAGACCGCTCGGCAATCACCTCGTCGACTCTCTTGTCGACATCCTCTTCGGTGAACTCCTTGCTGCTCTTGGTCGCAGAGGCAGCCGTAGCCGACTCTGCCGCGGGCGCTGCCGAGTCTGCCGCAGGACTTGACGGTTCCCCGGCGCGCGCCGGGGAACAAAAGCACAAGGCCATGGCGATCGCCGCGGCCTGCGCAACAAAGAGACTACGATCAAGAAAGCGGACGGTCATTGGCTCGACGTCCCCTGCCCCTTCTCCGGCGCGGGAGAAGGCTCGCTGGCGGCGGCTTTCGCCGAGCCGAGCACCATGATCGCCTGGGCGGCCTCGATATTCCCGTTGAGCTCCGCAACGTTGGCGGCGGTCTGGCCTTGATCGTTCTTGAGGCTCGTGTCGGCGCCTGACTCCATCAGGAGGCCGATCATCGGCGGGTTGTTGTGGACGGCGGCAATCATCAAGGCGGTAACGCCCTTGGTCGACTGGGCGTTGACGTTGGCGCCGCGCTCGATGAGGCCTTTGGCGATGTCGATGGGGCGGGTGCTGCTCGGAAGGAACATGGCCCCTTCGGCCGGGGCGCTCTGGGCCGCGGCGACCATCAGGGGCGTGAGGCCTTCGGCGCTCGACGGCTCGTTCACGTTGGCGCCGGCTTCCATCAGCGCCTTGGCCGCCTCGTAATTGTCCTCGGCAATGGCAATCGGCAGCGGCCTCAAGCCTTCAGGGCCCGGCTTCTCGATGTCGGCGCCATGCTCCAAGAGCACTTTGATCGAGGGCACATGGTCGCGGTTGGCCGCCGCAATCAGCGGCGTGGTGCCGTCGCTCTTGGCCAGATTGGGGTCGGCCCCGAGCTCGAGCAAGACCTTGACCATGTCGTCATGGCGCTGGCGCGCGGCGCTCAGCAGCGGCGTCCAGCCTTGATTGTCCGGCTGATTGACGTCGGCCCCTTTGCTCACCAGGAACTTGACGCGGTCGAGGTCGTTGGCGACCACCGCGTTGCTCAGCTCCTGGGTGATGTCGGCGCCCTCGGCAAGCCAGCCTTCGAGTTTCTCCTTGGTGACCACCTGGTCAGGCGAGGCGAGGTCGGGGCGTGGCTTGAAGTCTTGCTGCGTCACCTCGGTGTAGCTGCCGTGGGACGGCAGGTCACCCGGTACGACGCAGCGGCTGCACTGCACGAGCGGCACGCCATAGTCCCGCAAGATCTTCTCGACCTCCGCCTTCTTATCGTCGAGGGCGAATTCGAGCATGTATTTCAGGAAGGCGTCGGTCTTGCGCACGCCGATGGCGAGGTCGAACTCAAGCGGCACCTTGTCTTCCCAAAGGTTCACCGGCTGCACAGTGATCGGCTCGCCCTTGGCCTTGACCCAGCCGGCGAAGGGTCCCCAGACCGCGGCGATATCGAGATCGCCATTCACCACCTGTTGCACCTGATACCAGGGCTGATGCTCGGGCTTCAAATCGGCGTCGTGGGTGACAACCTGTAAAGACACGTTGTTGACGATGCCATGCCGCGCCAGAACGTCGCGAACGCCCGAGGTCTGGAAGGTGCCAATCTTCAGCTCCTTAAGCTTGGGATCCTCAAAGCTCTCGATGTCGAGGCCCTTGTCATTACGGTAGGCAAGGACATAGGTCGTGCGGTAAATCGGGCTGGTCGTGAGAAGCGACCCATAATTGGCGGGGATGTCGATCATCACGTCGCACATGCCCGCATCGAAGGTCTGTCGCGTCAGGGCCCGTTCGAGGAACGGACGCCAGAAAAAGCTGACCCGTGCGCCGGTAGCGTCTCCCAGCACGTTAGCGATCTTGTTCTCGAAGCCCTCAAGCTTGTCGTTGGAGAACGGCATGTTGCCGGGGTCTGCACAAATCACCAGTCGATCAAGCTTCTTGGCCTTGTAGGCCGCCTTGGCTGCCGCCCTGATGGCGATCTGCTCGCTCGGCGTGAGATCCTCGAACTCTTTGTTAAGGTCGCGCTTAAAAGAGGTTTTCGCCGCATCGGCGGGAAGCGCGAAAAGTCCAAAACCGGCGAGGCAAAGCGACACCGTGAGGAAGCGAAGATACATGGGGGGACACTGGGTTCTCGGGTTGTTTATCGGGGGATTGCTGGGCAAAAGGCCTAGCACAATCTACCCCTCACTACCCGTTAAATAAAGGAAATGACGCCCGATGCCACAAGGGCATCGGGCGTCGTTAGCCTAAAAGATTCCGCTTACTCGAAGATGCGGAAGACGTTCAGCTCGCCACCCTGGGGGATCTTGTCCAGGTTAGCAGCCTTGGTCATGGCCGTGGCGCCAATGGCACCGAACTTGTCACTCAGGTCGAGACCAGCAGTCACCGGGAGGCCAATCCAGCCACCGATGCCGGAGTAGATACCGACATACTGCTTGCCACCGAGTTTCCAAGTCGCCGGGTTGCCGATGATGCCGGAACCAAGCTTACGGCTCCACACGATCTTGCCGGAGCTGCGATCAACAGCGCGGAAGTCACCGCCCAGGCTGCCGTAGAACACCAGGCCGCCGTCGGTAACCATCGTGCCGCCCCAGTTCGGATACTGGTCCGGGAGCTCCCACAAGGTCTTGCCGGACAAGACGTCATACTTCTTGACCTTGCCGGTGACGCCCTTCACTTCAGGATACATGTACACGTTGGCGAACACGTAAACCGTGCCCTGATTCGTGTGCGTGCGCTCCTGAGGCTC
>JAENXG010000419.1 GCA_016649675.1 Methyloceanibacter sp. | reverse complement strand
TTTTCCCTCTGCCGTGCCGAGCCAGTGCTGGGCGAAGCCGATCCAGCAGGTGCCGAGGCCGGCTTGATGGGCGGCAAGCATCAGATTCTGGGCAGCAAGCGCGCAATCCTCCACCGCCCAGTCGGTGGGCTGGGCTGCCGCAATCACCACCAGCACAGGCGCATGGTAGAAGATGTGGAACTTCGGGTCGTTCAGCATGTCGCGGAAGGGATGCGCCGGCGCCCCAAGCGAGGCCTTGAGCAATTGGGCCTTGGCCTGGTCGGAAATATGCGCGAGCAGCGACTGCCGCTTGACGACGACAAAGCACCAAGGCTGCTGATTGATGGCGCTCGGGGCCTGAATCGCCGCATCGATCAATTCACGCAACACTGCGTCGCCCACCGGCTCGGCGGTATATTCGCGCACGGACCTCCGTCCGTTGATGGCTTCCGACAGCTCCATGGTTTACCGGGCTCCCTCAGCAGAGATCACGCCAGAGGATCAGTGGCTGGTGCCCCCACGATCCCGCTTCTGGGAAGCGGCCGCGTTGAGCCAGATCAAGGAGTGTTTGCCATCGGCGGAGGTGGCGGCGGCGGTTCGGCGCCGATCGCATCGGTGGTCCAGGGCAGAAGCTCGCTCAAAACCTTGCCAAAGGCGTCATCAAGGGCCGTCACATAGGCTTGCGCGTCGGTTCCCTTGGCCGGCGCGGCGGCCTGAAACGTCCGCGCCCCGATGATCTTCCCGTCCTGACCGAGGATCTTGGCCACGAACTCGATCTCAGCCGCAGGCTCTGGTGAGGTGGAGACATGGAAGCGCCTTATGTCGATCAGGAGCTGATAGTCGCCGGCGATCCCTTCGCGCGTCCGGCTGACCGCCTTTGCATAGCCGGCATTCTCGAAGCTTTGGATTACCTTCTCCTGGAACAGGGCCGGTAGGTTGTCGCTCCACTTCGCATTGGCGAGCGGCACGCTCTCGCCGGTTGCCGGCTGGAGCAAGATTTTGTCGGTGTTGAATCCCATCAGCGTCGTGGGCTCAGGCACGACGAGCAGCCAGGACGGCGCTTGTGCGGGTGGCGGAGGGACCGTGCTCGCGGCGACGAGATCGTAGACCGGTATCTCAGCCTGGCTGGTTCCGCCGCCGGTCATGCGCTCTAGACCGGCCAGGATTCCGTCGACTTTGTCGGAATTGCGCGCAAGCGCGCCGGAAAACGTGTCGATATTGGCGATGGCGTCGTGCAGCGACTTCGAGTTTTCCGCGAGAATCCCATCGACGTGCTGGAAGGCGTCGCGTGCAGCCTGGGTCCAATCCTGGCCGGCTCCAGCCTTGGCGATAAGGACTGGAGGCGCGGCTTCCTCGCCAGGCGCAACGGGAGACGTTGCGCTGCCACCCGTCATCGCCACCGCCGCGCCGCCAGTAAGCCCTTGGGTCTCGATGGCAACTTGCGTGTCGGTGCGGACCGGCGTGCCGCGATCCACGGCCACCGTCGCGATCACCTGCTGGGGCTGCTCGGGATCGAGCGCAAGATCGGTGACCTCGCCAACCTTGATGCCGTTGAACAGGACCGTGGAACCGACAAGCAGCCCAGACACGGAGCCCTCGAATTTGATCTGATAGGCCTCCCGCTGCGAAAAGCCGCCTTTGTTCTCCAGCCAATAGACGAAGCCGAAGCTCGCCAGGATGACGGCAAGCATAAACAGTCCGATCAAGGCATAGCGGGCACGCGTTTCCATCGCTCAGGTCCCTCGGGTCATGCGCTTATCCGCTGGTCGGCCAGCATGGCGCCGCGTTTGCCTTGGAAATAGGTTTTCACCCAGGGATGCTCGGATTCGAGCATGGTCGTGATCGGACCTTCTGCCACCACTTTGCCATCGGCAAGGGCCGCGATGCGGTCGCACGCCGTGTAGAGGCTCTCGAGATCGTGGGTCACCATGAAGACGGTGATCTCCAGCGTCTGCTGCAGCGTGCGGATCAGCTCGTCGAAATCGCCGGCGGAGATCGGATCAAGCCCCGAGGTGGGCTCGTCAAGAAATACGATCTCCGGGTCCAGCGCGAGAGCGCGGGCGAGCGCCACGCGCTTGGTCATGCCGCCTGACAGCTCGGAGGGAAACTTGTCGGCGTCCCCACGCGTGAGCCCGACCATTTCCAGCTTGGCCAACGCCATTTCGTCAAGCAGCCTTGGCGACAGGCCGAGATTTTCGCGCATGGGGAATTGCACATTTTGGCGGACGGTGAGCGAGGAGAACAGCGCGCCCTGCTGGAACAAGACGCCCCAGCGGCGTTCGAGCGCGCGCCGCTCCTGCTCATTCGCCTTGTCAAGATCGACCCCGAGAACCTCGATCGAGCCATAGCGCTTCGGCAAGAGCCCGATGATGGTGCGTAAGAGCACCGATTTGCCGCTGCCCGAGCC
>JAENXG010000172.1 GCA_016649675.1 Methyloceanibacter sp. | reverse complement strand
TGAAGGACGAGGTCGCATCCGTCGAATTGCAACGGCTGCTTGGGATCAACAAGAGCGTCCTTGGCGAACTTGCCCAAAAGGGCATCGTTAAGCGCGGCAGCAAACGCGGCACGTACCTTCTGCAAGAGAGCGTGAGCGGCTATTGCGCCTCTGGAAACCCGAGCGGAAACCCACGTGGCGACCTCGGGTGGAAAGGACGCTAGACACTATGCAAAACAGCCAAAAACCGACAGCGCGTCCTATAGAGGGACACACAACCGCCGGATTCTTTCAGACATTGTTCAATTCGGGCACATTACAGTGCTGTCATCGTCGCGGCTCCCCGGCTCGGGGGACGTCCTGACTGCTAGACGCAGGATCGTAACCGGTACCGATCGACGAGATGAAACGCATTCGCGCGCACGCTTTGCCATTGCTTGTACTCCTTGCGTGTCTCGCGCCGCCTATGGCCGTGGCGAAGTCTCGCCATGCGCCCTCTGCGCCACCCGTGCTGCCGCCGACCTTGCCGGACCGCAACCCGCACCGCCCGGCAGCACCGGTGGCTGCCGTGCCGGCCACGCCCACGGCTTCCCTGTCGGCTGCTCCCACTGCGGACGCTCCAATCGTCACCGGCACGCTTCCCGTTCCCGACCGGAACCCCACGACGGTGGCGGAAACCCTGCCCCTTCCCGACCGGAACCCGACCACGGTCACCGGCACGCTTGCCCTGCCCGACCGGAACCCGACGACGTCAGTGCCCATGACACCGGCTGCCGCCGGGTCGGTCATGCCGAAGACGAGTGCGACGGTCTCGGACATTCCCCTTCCCGACCGGAACCCAAAGGCTCCGCCGCCGTCTCTGCTCTCGCTCGGGCCATCCGTTTTAACCGTCCCGACTGCCGCATATCAGGCACCATCAGCTCCCGCCGTCCCCTCTGCCGCACCGGCCGGCGCGGCCTCAGACATGCCGCTTCCCGACCCCAATCCCAATCGCGCCGCGACCATTCCCTTCGAGATGAAGGGCACCCTCACCCCCGCCATCCAAGCGCCCCCGCCGGCCATGGACTATGCGTCGATCTTGAAGCCGATCCTCTCCTACGACCTCGGCACTGGCGATGAGTCGAACATCAGGGACGTGATGCGGGGAGGAGCTTCGGCGTCCAGCATCCAGGATCCGGCGGCCCGCGCGTTCGCCCTGTGGTACAGATATCGAGGCAGCGGCATCTCCGGAAACGCCGACGCCATCGAGCAATTCCGGCTCTCCCATCCCGATTGGCCCGGCCAGGACGAGATGCGCGAGAAGGCAGAGACCGTTCTCTTTCTCAACGATGCAAGCCCGGACGCGGTCAAAGCCTTTTTTGGCAGCTCGGCCCCGCTGACCGGCGCCGGCAACGCCGCTCTGGCGGGCGCCTATCTGAAGGACGGTAACCAAGCGGCAGCGCATGATCTCGTCGTCTCGGCCTGGCGGGATCACCAGCTCAATGCGGCGGTGGAGACGAAGATCCTCGCCCGTTTCGGTTATATGCTCACCGCCGAGAATCACCAGGCGCGCATCGACAGGCTGCTCTATCCCGACGACAAGGCGGCGACCGATGCTGCGCTGCGCGTCTCCAAGCTGCTTCCGGCCGATGAGCAGAAGAAGGTCGCCGCGCGCATCGCCATCGTGAAGCGCGGCAGCAATGCCGGCAAGCTTCTCGATGCGCTGCCGGCAAGCACGCTCAATGCCAATGCCGATGTCGGCCTGCGCTTCAGCCGCATCCAATGGCTCCGTCGCAAGGATCGCGACGAGGAAGCCTGGAAGATGCTGCTCGATGCGCCGAGCGAGCCGAACGTATTGCTCGATCTCAACAATTGGTGGGTCGAGCGGCGCCTCAACTGCCGGACCGCGCTCAACGCCGGGAAGGCCCGCATCGCTTATGAGATCGCCGACAAGCACGGCCTCGTCTCCGGCGATGCCTATATCGAAGCCGAATTTCTCGCCGGCTGGATCGCGTTGCGCTTCCTGTCGGAACCGCAAACGGCCTTGCGCCATTTCACTCTCCTGCGCGGGGCGGCGACCAGCTCGAAAAGCATAGCGCTCGGAGAATATTGGCTCGGCCGCACCGCGCTTGCCCTTGGCGACCGCGGCTCGGCTATCGTTCATTTCCACGGCGCCGCCAAGTACCCGCAATATTTCTACGGTCAGCTCGGCCGCCAAGCGCTCGACGCCAAGCCCGCGCATCTCGAGATCACGCCCACCCCGCTGCCGACCGATGCGGACATTCAACGCTTCCTGTCGCGCGACGCCGTGCGCGCGATCGGGGTCGCTCGCGCGACGGGGATGGATGGGCTCACACCGCAGTTCTATCTGGCGCTTTCCCGCAAGCTGGAGAGTCCGGCCGAGGTCGTGCTGCTCGCCGAGCTTGCCAAGGCCTCAGGCGAGCCGCAGGTCGCGCTCAGGCTCTCGAAAATTGCCTTCAACCGCGATCTCCCCGTCGGCAACTATGCGCTCCCCATCGGCGTCATTCCGGAATTCAAGAGCCTCTTGACGGATCGCGTGGACCCGGCCCTCGTGCATGCCCTCTCCCGGCAAGAGAGCGAATTCAACGCCGCCGCCAAGAGCCCGGTCGGAGCGAGCGGTCTGATGCAGCTGATGCCGGGCACCGCCAGAGCCATCGCCAAGGCCTACAAGGTGAAGTTCGACGTGGCGCAGCTCACCAACGCTGCCTACAACACCCAGCTCGGCGAAGCGCATTTGCGCGCCCTCATCAACAGCTATAACGGCTCCTATTTCCTGTCGCTCGCCGCTTACAATGCCGGCGGAGGCCGCGTCGCCGAGTGGATGAAGGCCTTCGGCGACCCGCGTGACCCGAACGTCGACCCCGTCGATTGGATCGAGCGCATCCCCTTCACCGAGACGCGGCAATATGTGGTGAAGATCATGGAGACGCTGCAGCTTTACCGCTCAAGATTGGCCGGGCCGAAGCAGGCGCTGCAGCTCGTGCAGGACCTCAATCGCGGCCGCCGGGTCCCGCCCTCCGCGGCAGCGGCGGCATCAACGGCAACGGTCGAGGTGCAGGCGAAATCGGAGTGAGACGTGCCGCCGCGTCCATAAGGTGTTACTGAGGCTTGCTCCCTCCGCAACTTTGCTCAACACTGAGGAGCAGGCGCTGTTCCACGCGCGAACGATCGTTCGAGACACGCTCCCAAGGTTGAAATCCCAAAGATGCCCGAGCTTGACGGCGAGCTGTCGCGAGACATCTATTACGCGTCGTTCGACGACCTCAAACTCTATGCCCGTCACTACAAGGCGCCGGACGAGAAACTCCGGAGTGTGATCTGCCTTCCTGGCCTCACCCGCAATGCCCGCGACTTCCACCAGCTCGCGACCTATCTCTCCACGCATCCGGAGAAGCCGCGCAACGTCTATTGCCTCGACTATCGCGGGCGTGGACGCTCGCAATACGACCGCAACTGGCGCAACTACATCCCCTATATCGAGCTGCTCGACACGCTCGACTTCTTGACGCTGCGCGGCCTGCACAAGGTGGCGGTGGTCGGCACCTCGCGCGGCGGCATCATCGCCATGCTGATGGCGGCGCTCCGGCCCACGGCGATGGGCGCCGTCGTGCTCAACGATATCGGTCCGGTGATGGAGACGCGCGGGCTGGCCCGCATCATTGGCTATGTCGGCCGCTTGCCGGTGCCGAGGAGCTGGCCTGACGCCGCGATGATCATGCGCGAGATGAACGAGCGCGCCTTCCCGGCCTTCAGCGACGCCCAGTGGGAGGAGCTTGCCCACGACGTATTCGACGAGCGCAAGGGCCGGCCGGCGCGGGCCTATGATCGCAAGATCGCCCGCGCGTTCGGTGCCATCGATTTGAGCCGGCCGGTTCCCGACCTCTGGCCGCAGTTCATCGCGCTCGGCCAAGTTCCCGCGCTCGTCATCCGAGGCGCGAATTCCGACGTGCTCAGCGCCGAGACGCTTGAGGCAATGGTCGAGCGCCATCCCAATCTGCGCACGCTGACGGTGCCCGACCAGGGGCACACGCCCGTGCTCACGGAACCCGACGTCGTCGAGATCATCGGCGCATTTCTCGCCGCCAACGACTAGGTTGCTTTCGCCGAAACTTCAGGACTGTTCGTCTGGCTTATCCACGCCTCCTTTGTGCCGCGCGGCTGGGGTCCGCTTCTGTCGCTCGAAGCCTGCGCGCGCAAGACTGCCCAGAGCGAGACCCGCGGCGAAGAGGAACACGAGCAGGATCCACGTCGTCAGGGCGAAGTTGCTCATCAGCCACGGCAACCTATTGAGCGTCTAGGAGCGCACCGGCCAGCGCCTGAACCAGCCCAAGGCGAATCCAACGGCAAAGACGATGAGGAAATAGAGCCACAAATCGGCGTGCTGCATCCGGCCTTACTCGTCGTCGAGCAGCGGCAGCATTCTCGGTAGCTGGCCGTTCGGCACCTGGCCGTCAGTGCGGGCGATTGCCTTGATGCGCGGGATGACTCGAGAGGCGATGTCATGGGACGCCGACGCCTCCTTCCACTTGATGCTCTCCGATGTTGAGAACAGCGCCGGAAGGTCGCGCCGGAGCTGCGAGGAGACGGCGACGGCGGTGCCCTTGTCGGACGCCACGCCCTCGATCGTCACTGCCAGCCCCGAGAGCGAGATCTTGCCCGACTCGAGCCGGCTCAACGCGCGCAGAGCCGCAGCAACCGCCTCATCCCACTTCTTGGGCGCGCCGGAGGCAAGCTCGAGCCGGTCGTCAAGGCCAGGCCGCTCGAACAATTGCCGCGACAGCTCGCGCACCTGCTTGCGCGCGTCTTCGCTCGGCACGCTGCCCGACAGGCTCAGTGCATTGGCGCCGAGATCGGCGACGAACACAAAGGGATCGGCGATCGGGGGCTTGACGCTTTCACCCAGGATGGAGAGGCCGGTGGGTAATGGCCCGGCAAGCGCCTTCTTCACCTCGGCATAGTCGTCGGCGCTGCGGGCCTCGCCGTCCACCTTCAATCCGACATCGAGCAGGCGCGCCGAGCCGCGCGTCAGATGCGACAGCTGCTTGAGCCCGAAGCTCACCGCACCAAGCCATTGCTCTTTCGGAGGCGCACCCTTGACGATCTTGAGCCGGTCTTCGACCTCGAGATCGGGGAAGTGTGCCTTCACCATGCCGATCAAGGTGCGGCGATCCTCCTCCGATGGCACCGAGCCGCGCAGCCTCAGGCTGGAGCCGATGCGCGTCGCCGACCAGACATAGCCCGCCGGGTGGGCATCGATCTTGTCGGCGACCTTGATGGAACCTGTGACCGCCGGCGCAAGCCACGCTTGCATGCCACGCAAGCCTGGCCCGGTGCCGAAGCCGGCGCGCAGGCCGAAGGCGGCGATCACGGCAACGAGCGCCACGATGCCGAGCAGCAACAGTCTCGGCCGGGATTCCGACATGGAACCCTCATCCGCCCTGACGCGGCACCACTTGGCTTGGTTGCCTGCTCTGTCCAAAACCCTCGATACCCTGTCGTTGCCGCAGCGCTTCGCTAGACCGAAATGCTAATGCC
>JAENXG010000181.1 GCA_016649675.1 Methyloceanibacter sp. | reverse complement strand
GATGCGCTTCACCGCCACGGGACATCGCCCGAACGCGTGCTTTCCGGCGACACGAGCGAAGGCCTCAAAGCCCTGCTCGCGGAGCTGCGAGGAAAGGCGAAGGCAGCCTTGGCCCAAGCCCTGCGCCACGTGGCTGAGCTCGACGCGCAGAGCCGAAAAGCCTTTCTGCCGCTTTGCCTGGTTGACCCCTATCTTGCGGCGTTGGAGAAGAGCGGACGCGATCCCTTGCGAGAGATCGCCGACATCAACCCGCTCTACCGTCTGTGGCGCATGGCGCGCTTCCGGTAGCGCGAGGGAGGCGGAGATGGTCGAGCGACCATTCAGGTCTTGGTGGCGAAGCCGGATTCCCGACCTCAGCGTCGCCGTCACGCGCTTTCCGCTCGCAGTTGCCATCGTCGGACTGCTCACGCTCTACAAGCTCCTTCACGACAACGGGGATTTCGAGCAGAGAGTGATGGGCGCTCTCGCCGCCTCGTTTCTCTTCGTCGTTGCGTCCGATCTCTACGTGGAGTCCCAGAGGCGCGCTCTCTCCACCCGCGTCGTGCTGTGGGTGCTCGGGATCCTCGTGATTGCGCTTCTGTTCTGGCTGCAATGGGACATCTGGCTCAGCCCGCCGCTTCTCCTCGGCGCACTTCTCATTCTCGTTGGTCTCTCCGGTCATCTCGGCCGCAAAGAAAGCAACGCCACCTTCTGGCTGTTCAATCACCGGCTCTGGCTCGGCGCCATGCTCGCGCTGGCCGGCGCGGCCCTGTTGGGGGCTGGCCTCTACATCATTCACGAGACGCTGCAGCTGCTGTTCGGCATCAGCCTGTGGTCACACACGGACGAATATATCTGGACGGTGTGCCTCTCATTCGTGGCACCGGTGAGCTTCCTCGCTTTCGCGCCGCGAAGCTTCACCGACCCCATCACCGAGCGGGAGGAGGGCGACTTCACCATGCGCGCGGTGGCCGCACTCGTGAAGTTCGTGCTCGTCCCGCTCCTCCTCGTCTACACCGCCATTCTTTACGCCTACGCCATCAAGATCGTGTTCGCATGGGAGCTGCCCAAGGGCACGCTCGGCAGCATGGTGGTGGGCTATCTCCTCGTGGGAGCGGCGACGCTCCTCCTTGGCTATCCGGTCCGCGAGACGGGCGGCGTGCTGGTTCGCCTATTCTGGCGCTATTGGGTGTGGCTCGCCGCTTTGCCGGTGGTGCTGCTCTTCATCGCCGTCTCCCGGCGGATCGGCGATTACGGCCTCACCGAGGACCGTTACCTGATGGTGCTGGTGGGCGTCTGGGCGCTGATCCTCGCCGTCATCCGCGTCTTGCGTGGCGGCGATTTCGACCTGAGGCTCGTGCCCGGCGTGCTGGCGCTGCTATTCCTTGCCGCTTCCTTTGGCCCAGGCGGCATGATCGGCTTCTCGATCATGAGCCAGAAGGCCGAGCTTGCCTCGCTCCTGACCGCCAAGGGGATGCTCGTCGACGGCAAGATCGTGGCGAGGCAGGAGGGCGGCGAGGAAAATCCGCTTGGGCGAGATGCCGGCCGGGCGCGGACCATCGAGTGGTACCTCAACACCCACCGCGCGCTCGCCGTGCTGGCGCCCTGGTTCGAAGGCCTGCCGAACGATCCCTTCGCCCCGGGCAAGAAACCGGAAGAGACCGCGCGCGATGTGCTCGTGGCGCTTGGACTTCGCCCCGACGTGGGAAATCAGCCGGGCGTCGCCTATTTCACCCATTATTCCGACGTGCCTGCGGTGGTCGCACTCCCCAAGGACGCTCACGTCGTCGGCCCGGTCGTGTTTCAGTCGGGCGGTCCGGTGCCAGTGCCGATACCCCCTCAGACCGTCGCCGTCGAAGGTCTCGGCACGGTGCATCTTGAGCTTGCCGACAATCTGCTCACGGCGCGTCTTGAGACAGGCGAGCTGGTTACGTTCGATATCAGAGACGCGGTGAAGGAGATCTATCAGAGAGGATGGCCGCTCACCGAGGATCACAGGCCTCTCGAGATCAAGGGCTCAGGCACTGGCCTGACCGGCACGGCCCTGATCGACAATCTGAACGGCAGCTACAAGGAGCCGCAATTCGAACTGTCGCTGGTGCGGCTGTGGCTCGTTCTCGGCCGCGCCGAGTAAGCTACTCCGCGGCGACCGAGGCGGGACGGGCGAGCCAGCCATCGAGATCGGCAAGCGCGCGGAACGCCAGCGCGCGCTTCTTCTCGAAGGCCTTGCTGCTGCGCGGGCCCTTGCCGCGTGGGTGAGACGGTGCCGCGATCGGCGGGAACAGGCCGAAATTGATGTTCATCGGCTGGAAGCTCCGCGCGCTTCCTTCGCCGCCCGCGCTCAAATGCCCGCCAGTGATGTGGTGGAGAAGCGCCCCCAAGGCCGTGGTCGGCGGGGGCGGCGTGAGTCTCAAGCCCAGCCGCTCGGCCGCGGCAAAGCGCCCGGCGATGAGCCCGATGCTCGCCGATTCCACATAGCCCTCGACGCCGGTGATCTGTCCGGCGAAGCGCAAGCGCGGATCGGCCTTGAGGCGAAGTTGCTCGTCCAACAGCTTCGGGCTGTTGAGGAAGGTGTTGCGATGGAGCCCACCGAGCCTGGCGAACTCGGCGCGCTCGAGGCCGGGGATGGCGCGGAACACGCGCGCCTGTTCGCCATGTTTGAGCTTAGTCTGGAAGCCCACCATGTTCCACAGCGTGCCCAGCGCATTGTCCTGACGAAGCTGCACCACGGCATGGGGCTTCACGTCAGGCCGGCGGGGATTGGTGAGACCGACCGGCTTCATGGGGCCGAAGCGGAGCGTGTCGGAGCCTCTTTCCGCCATCACCTCGATGGGGAGGCAGCCCTCGAAATAGGGGGTCGCGGCTTCGAAATCCTTGAACGCGGTCTTCTCGGCGGCGAGCAGGCTCGCGATGAACGCATCGTATTGGCTCTTGTCGAGCGGGCAGTTGATGTAGTCGGCCACGCCTCCGCCGGGACCAGGCTTATCGTAGCGAGACTGGAGCCAGCAAATCTCCATGTCGATGGTCTCGCCATGGACGATGGGGGCGATGGCGTCGAAGAAGGCAAGTTCGGCTTCGCCGGTCAGCGCCTGGATCGCCGTGGCAAGCGCGGGCGAGGTGAGGGGGCCGGTCGCCACAACGACGCTGTCCCACTGAGCGGGGGGCAACCCGTCGATCTCCTCGCGGGCAATCTCGATCAGGGTATGCGCCTCGAGCGCCGCAGTCACTTCGCCTGAGAAGCCGTCGCGGTCGACCGCGAGCGCCCCGCCCGCCGGCAGCTTGTGCGCGTCGGCCGCCGCCATTATCAGCGAGCCCGAGCGGCGCATCTCCTCATGCAGCAGCCCGACCGCATTGGTCTCCCATTCATCTGAGCGGAAGGAGTTGGAGCAGACGAGCTCGGCAAGCGCCCCCGTCTGATGCGCCTCGGTCTGGCGAACTGGGCGCATCTCGTGGAGCACAACCGGAACGCGAGCCTGCGCCAACTGCCAGGCCGCCTCGCTTCCCGCCAGTCCTCCGCCGATCACATGGACTTTGCCCGTCATGGCCGGAGCCTAGGCCCGCACGGCTTGCGCTTTCAAGTCAGGTTGAGCCGCTGCAACGGCCGCGTCACGGCCCGGTATTGGCTAACAATTGGGCAAAATGGCGAATTAGTGTTCAAATTGGGACAGTCTTCGACTATGATTCGGGCGGAAGCTTGATTCGCCTGGCAAAATAACGGGCTTCCATCATTGAGCCGGTGGACCGCCGGCACTCACGGCGCATCCGCCCGCTCTTCGCCACAAGGGGGGTGAGATGTCTACAAATACAGCTCTAGCAATCAGCGTTGGTGTGCTTGGCGCCGTCGCCACATGGCTCTTCCTCGGGCCGCTCGGAGGCGCGCTTGCCATTTGGGCTGCCTTCATCGCCTGGGGATGCTTCTTCCATTGCGGTGGCAAGGAGCCTGGCCTGCAATCGGCGATCCTCTGCAATGCCGCGGGCGCCATCATCGCCGGCATTACCCTGTACGTCGCGCTGCGGACGGGTGTTGCCGACAAGCTTGGCGTGCCGATTTGGGCTGCGATCTGCGTCGGTATCGGCGTGGCAGCCATGGTGCTGCTCGCCAATATCCCGCTCTTCGCCGTGATCCCGGCGCAGGTCTATGGCTTCGCCTCAACCGTCGCCATGACGTTGATGACGGCCGACGGCCCCGCCAATCTGACGGCGCTCTCCATGGCCAACCCGGTCATCGTCATTATCTTGTCGATGATTGTCGGCGCCGTGTTCGGCTACGTGTCGGAGAAAGTGGCCGGCATGCTGGCCGGAGCAGGATCGCTCCGCGCCCACGCCAAGGCCTAAAGCGAAGGCCGCCATGTGGTTTAGCGACAAGCGGGGCGCAACCTGCTTGTCGGCCTGGTCGGGGAACGGCGTGGTCGCTCTGAGCCGCCACGCCGTTAGCCTTTCTTGGCGCTTTCGGCTAAGGGTCGGCGCGTGCGCCAAGCTCAGTGCCTGCGGCGTCCCGCGATGGCGAGCGTGACCGCCCAGCTGTTGCGGAGCGCGGTGACGAGGAGCAGCAGGACCGCGACGGCCCCGGTCATATTGGCGAAGGGGGCCTGAAGCGCCCACGCCGCGGCTGCGATCGCAACCAGCACATAGGACGCGATCGGCAGGAGCACGTCCCATAAGAGCTCGCGGTCTTCGGTGCCGGTGCGCCGCTGCGAACATGAGCTCGAGATTGGTCACGTAAGCGAGCCCGGCGCAGCCAATCGCCCCCAGCGCCAGCGCCAGCGCCCGCGTCACGGCGGATGTCGGAACCACCATCACGAGCGAAATGATGAGCAGGCAGGCGAAATGGACGAGGATCGGGGTGACGAAGAGGCGCGTGCGGACCTCGTCGTCCGCCTTGCTGTGCTCCATGCCGAGCGTGATGACGATGAAGATCAGGCCGATCAGAGTGCCGGCGGTGCTTCCGGCAAGCAAGCATGTAGAAATTATGCCAGTCCTCCATGGGCGCCCCCCGCTCTCGCCTGGCACTATAGCGCGCCGTCACGCCAAGGCGTGAGGCCGCCGCCCGTCGAAGCGGCATCGGTGAATCTTGAAGCAACCCTTTTCAGGGACATAGCTTGCGCCCACCGCGTGAGAGGGGCAATCTGCGGCTTCCCCTTGGCTCCCAACCCCTGCACGGAGGATTTTAAGCCTATGCCCTCCGTTGCCG
>JAENXG010000467.1 GCA_016649675.1 Methyloceanibacter sp. | reverse complement strand
TTCGATGGCGCAACCGCCCGAGAAGCCATCTCTCAACGATGAGCACCGCCTGCTCGACTTTTGCTTTATCCCTCGGACGTCTCGGCCTCGCTGGCAAAATGGCGGTGTCGTAATGCGCCGCCATCTCGGCGTAGGTTCGATTGACCTGAGGATCGTAGAGACAAGCCTTGATAACAGCGGTCTTGGTATTGTCCGGCACCAGCAAATGCGGAACGCCGCCGATCACCTCGAGGGCGCGGACATGGGCGTCGATCCAGTCGGGCAGCGCCTGCGTCCAGCTCGCGTGCGCAAAAGTGAAGCTCGACGCGCCGAGCACGGCGACGAAGATTTGCGCCTTGCGGATTTCGCCGGTCAGCCGGTCGATGACGACCGGAACCCCATCGCCGGCGTAATCGACGAACAGCCGCTCGCCGGCCGCGTGCGTCTGCCGCATCGTCGGCGACAACTTCGATTCAAAGCCGCGATAGAGCTCGCAAAACCGCGAATAGCTGTAACCGCCGGGATTGGCGGCGATATATTCATCCCAGACGATCACCAGGGTGACGTGCTTGCGCTTCAGCTCCCGATGAACCGTCGGCCAATCCGGCTCGGCGTGGCGGCGATGGCCCCGTTTGGTCCCGTGATTGGCGTAAAGCGCCGCCTCCAGGTCGCCGTCGCTCATGCCGTCCGGCAAGGGCCAACCCAGCCCGGCGCCCTCGAAACGCCTCAACGTCCCGCGCACCGTCGAGGCGGCTATGCCCAGCCGACGCGCGATTTCGCGCGTTGAAATACCGGCGGAAAACTTCAAACGAATGATCTCGCGCACTTGGCGCATCGCAACTCTTTCCGCTGGCATCATCGCTCCCTTGGATTGCCAAAGGAGGGACCCTAAACAGGCCAGCGGAGGCGCTCGTCGCCATTCCAGACCCCGGGCGGCATTATTCCGTTCCGGTGGGCGGCATCATCTCGTTATGGTGGGCGGCATCATTCCGTTACGGCGGGCGACATCATCTCGTTACGATGGGCGGCTTGGACAGGGATCAGCACTCCGCCTTCCCGAAGGTTCTTGATGAGCCTCTCGATGTCGAAAATACGCCACCTCATCGAGGGTCTGGGACCTTACCAGTCCTTGTTACTGCTTGCCGTTTCGACGAGCATTGTTGAGCCTCTGAAACTTGTCGCCGTCACCATCGCGGGCGAGGGTCATTGGGTCACGGGCGCTTTGGTGATTGTCGCCGCCTACACCGCTAGCCTGCTTGTCGTCGAGCGGGTATTTGCGATCGTCAAGCCGAAGCTGATGACATTGACCTGGTTCGCTCGCTTCTGGACTTGGCTGGTCAGCTTGCGCGTCGTCAGATGGCTAAAGGCTGTTAAGGAGGCCCGGTTCTAAGGAGTCTGTTTAATTTGGCTGCCGCCGATACTATAGGGCTTGTTCAAAAAGAACTCCCGGTTACCCAGGGCCGCCTCCGCATACTGGTCAATCGCCACGATGATTGCCTGGACGTGGGGATAGCACCAACCTTCACGCGTTGCTCTGTGTCGAACCTCGGCCAAGGCCCTCACCCACGGCGGGTTTTCCGCATTCTCGTCGTACCATCTGAGAGGTTCGGTCACCATGAACGACCTCCCAAGGCTGTGCCCTTCACAGGCCCTTGCTCTTTCTTGAGCCTGTCCCGCTCGGCACATAGCTTGTCGATCCGATCGAGCATCCGCTCCAAGAGCGCTTCGGCTGAGGCCGTCGAAATGCCCGCCTGTTGAAGCTTCCGAATGTCCCCGCGTTGGCGGTGGACTTGGAGCCGCATCCGCTCGATCTCTGCACGGATCTGATCAAGCTGCATGACGTTCTCGCTCGGCTAGTGCCTTTTCGATCTGCCGAAGAACGGTCGCGACCGATCGGCCCTCTCGTTCAAGGAGCCGAAGCCGATTCCATAATCTGATGAGTTCGCGCTCTTTTTCGGGGTCCATGACGTCCACTCGGCTCGAAAGCCAATGTGAACGAAAAGAGAACAAAATTCAAGCCGTTAGGTTTAGCGTGTTCATTCCAAGGAACACCCCAACTGTGACGCCGTTAAATGTGAATGAGCAAGACAACGAAAGCTCTGAAAAAGCAGGCGAGCCAAGCCCAGTCGGTC
>JAENXG010000485.1 GCA_016649675.1 Methyloceanibacter sp. | reverse complement strand
GTCGCTGAAGGAGGCGCGCCTTGCCCGCCTCAAGGAGCACGAGCGCTTCCGCTTCATCAAGGCCGATCTCGCCGACCGGACGATCGTCGAGGCCACCTTCGCCGAGGAGAAGCCTGCCCGCGTGGTCCATCTCGCGGCCCAAGCCGGTGTGCGCTACTCGCTCGAGCACCCGCATGCCTATATCGGCTCAAACGTCACGGGCTTCCTGCATGTGCTGGAGGGTTGCCGGCACCACGGCGTGGAGCATCTCGTCTACGCCTCGTCGAGCTCGGTCTATGGCGCCAACCGTAAGCTGCCGTTCGATGTGAGCGACCCGGTCGATCATCCGGTGAGCCTCTATGGCGCGACCAAGAAGGCGAACGAGCTGATGGCGCACTCTTATGCCCATCTCTTTGCGCTTCCCGTGACCGGGCTCAGATTCTTCACCGTGTATGGCCCGTGGGGGCGGCCCGACATGTCGCTCTTCCTCTTCACCCGCCAAATCCTTGCGGGCGAGCCCATCCAGGTCTTCAACTACGGCAAGCACGCCCGCGACTTCACCTTTATCGACGATGCGGTCGAGGGCGTTCTGCGTACGCTCGATACGGTCGCGACCCCCGACCCTGAGTGGCGCGCCGAGGCGCCCGACCCCGCGACCTCGTCGGCGCCCTACCGGCTCTACAATATCGGCAACCACAGCCCCGTGAGCCTGCTCGACTATATCGCCGCGATCGAGAAGGCGTTGGGTCGTAAGGCCAAGATCGAGCTCGTACCGGCCCAACCTGGCGACGTAGAGGAGACCTATGCCGGGGTCGAGGCGCTGAAGCGCGCGACCGGGTTTCAGCCCGCAACGCCCCTAGAGGTGGGGATCGAGCGCTTCGTCGCCTGGTATCGGGACTATTATCGGATGTGAGGCTCTCGCCTCACGCTGAGGAGCCGCCGAAGGCGGCATCTTGAAGGCTACGACGCTTTACCCGGGGCCGAGTTGACAAGGCTTACCTACAAGCCATGATCGGGTCCCCGCACCCTTGGTGCTCCGTCCCGCCGCGAGGGCCGCGCAATGCCAGAGGCGTCCGCCGACTATTCGGCGTTCATCAGCTACGCCAAGGCCGATCAGAAGAAGGCGCAAGAGATCGCAGGCTCCTTGGAGGAGCGCGGTTTCAAGTGCTGGATCGCGCCGCGCGACGTGAGGGCCGGACGTCCCTATGGCGATGAGATCATCAGGGGCATCGAGCGGTCGCGCTGCTTCATCCTGGTGCTCTCCGCGGCGAGCAATGACTCCGCCTTCGTCGCGCGCGAGGTGGAGCCGGGCGGTAAGCAAGAAGAAGCCCGTGTTCCCCGTGCGCGTCGACAATGTTGAGCCCGCGCCCTCGCTCGAGCTGTTCATCTCCGGCACCCAGTGGATTGACGCGTTCTCGGGGAAGCTCGGCCCCCAGATCGACCGCTTGGCGCGGCTTCTTGCCGAGGAGGAAGGAAGCGAGCCGGTCAAGCCTGCCGCCGCTGCCGAGGATGCAAAGAAGAGCCGGACTGCGCGATGGGCCTGGCCGGCGGGTGCGTCATGTGCTGCTCGCGGTTGGCGCCGGGTTTGCGCTATGGCCGGCGCAAAATCAGATCCCGGCCAACCCGGGCGGCTCCGATCCCTCCCTTTTGACCAAACCGATCGGACTCGACATGAGCGCAGGCGGCAACACGCAACAAGGCATGGGCCGCGCGTTAGGACTGCAGAATGTCGGAGATTCAGATTTCCAAGCTTGCGAGAAGGCCTCGGGCGACGCCGGTGTGGCTGCTTGCGACCGCGCCATCGCCTCGGGAAAATTCACCGGGCGCAATCTGTCCTATCTCTACAACGATCGCGGCTTCTTGCGCATGCAGAAAGGCGAGCTCGACCAAGCCTTGGTCGATCTCAATGAGGCCATCCGCATCGACGCGAGCAATCTCTTCGCCTTCTGGAACCGGGGCGCCGTCTATGGAGCCAAGGACGATTTCGAGCGCGCGC
>JAENXG010000443.1 GCA_016649675.1 Methyloceanibacter sp. | reverse complement strand
GCAATAATGGCCGGCGACCAGCGCCACGCCGTTGCCGGTCATTTGGTTGGCGACCGCGACCGCTTGCTTGGGATCGCAAGCGTCGTCGCCGATATCGAGATCGAGCTTCTTGCCGAGCACGCCGCCCGCGGCGTTGATGTCCTCGACGGCCATCTCGCCGCCGTTCTTCATCTGCGCCCCGAACGAGGCATATTGACCCGTGACCGGGCCGACGACGGCAATCGGCGTCGTCTTGTCGTTATCGCCGCCGCCACAGCCGGCGATAAAGGCGACTGCCGCCAGGGCCACGATCGGGCCGGTAAGACGCTTCATTGCTACCTCCCTATGAAAAGATTTGTCGCAGTTTACATCATTTGGTGGGCCGAAAGCGCCCGCTTCGCTCACGCCCCCCGGTCGCGCCAGGTGAGCGGGCTCGTGCGCTCGTAGAGCCAGCGATATTGCGTGACCATTTGCGTCGTCCGCATGAAGCGGAAGCCGAGGCTCGCCGCGGCAAGCAGCACAAGATAGACGACGAGATAATAGTAGAGAGACAAGAGCTTGCCGTCGAACAGGGCGAAGTGGAAGAAGCGCACGGCGGCCGCGAGCAGCGCCATATAGAAAAAGATGCGCCAGAACGGCTTCCACGAGCGCGCCAGCCCGCGCCCGCCCATGAAGGCCGCGCCCCCGCCCAGGATCACGGTCAGTACGAGGAACACGCGGAATCCGTCGTCGGAGAGGTAGCTCAATGGCGCGCTCCTTGCTGGCTAGCGCCGTGCGCGCCCCCTTCCAGATAGGCCGCCTGCACCTCGGGGCTGCCGAGCAGCTCGGCGCCTGAGCCGCTCATAGTGATCCTGCCATTGACCATGACGTAGCCGCGATGAGCGAGCCGGAGCGCATGATAGGCGCTCTGCTCGACGAGGAAGACGGTCAGGCCGTCCGTGTTGAGCGCCTTTATCGCTGCGAAGATCTGCTTCACGATCAAGGGCGCCAGACCTAGCGACGGCTCGTCTAGTAACAAGAGCTTAGGCCGTCCCATCAACGCGCGGGCTATTGCCAGCATCTGCTGCTCGCCGCCCGAGAGCGTGCCGCCCCGCTGATGCTGCCGCGTCTTGAGCAGCGGGAACAGCGCGTAGACGCGCTGCAAATCGCTGTCGAAGCCGGCTGAGTCGCCGGCGATGATGGCCCCCATCTGCAGGTTCTCGAGCACGGTCATGCGCGAGAAGATGCGACGCCCTTCCGGCGATTGCACGATGCCGAGCCGCGCGATGCTGTGAGTGGGAAGCTGCGTGATGTCCTCGCCGTCGAACAGGATGTGGCCTTCCCTCGCCCGCGGACGGCCGAAGATCGTCATCATCAGCGTCGTCTTGCCGGCACCGTTGCCGCCGATCAGCGCCACGATCTCTCCGGGACGAATGTCGAGGCTGACGCCATGCAGGATCGGCAGCACGCCGTAGCAGCAGGTCACTTTCTTGATTTCGAGGAGCTTCTCGCTCATAGGCGCACCTCGCGCTCGACCAGCGGAAGCTCTTCATCGGGAACGCCGAGATAGGCAGCGATCACCACCGGGTTGCCGCGGACCGCATCGGCTGACCCGTCGGCGATCTTCTTGCCGTAGTCGAGCACGACGACGTGGTCGGAGATGCGCATCACCACGCTCATGTCGTGCTCGATGAGGAGAAGCGCGATGCCTTCCTGCGCCCGGATCGAATAGAGCAGGTCGTTGAGCCCGTCGGTCTCGCGCGCGTTCAAGCCGGCTGCCGGCTCATCGAGGCACAGGAGCAAAGGCCGCGTGCACATGGCGCGAGCGATCTCGAGCCGCCGCTGATCGCCGTAAGGAAGCTCCCCCGCCGTCTCGTCGGCGCGCCGCGTGAGGCCGACCCGCTCGAGCCAATGGCGTGCCAGCTCGACCGCCTGTCTCTCGGCCTTGCCGAAGCCGCTGATGCCGAGGATGGCGCCAATGGTCAGCCCCGAGGCCCGCATCAGCACGTTGTGCTGCGCCACCATCAAATTCTCGAGCACGGTCATGCCGGAAAACAGCCGGATGTTTTGGAAGGTGCGCGCGACGCGGGCGCGGGCGTTGATGTCGTGGTCGCCGAGCCGTTCGAGGTTGAAGCTCTTCCCATCCGGATGGCCGAGCTTCATCATCCCCTCGGTCGGCTTGTAGAAGCCGGTGATGCAGTTGAACACCGTGGTCTTGCCGGCGCCGTTCGGTCCGATCAGGGCGGTGATGTCCTGCCGACCCACCTCGAACGACACGTCGTCGACGGCGGTCAGCCCGCCGAAGCGCATG
>JAENXG010000026.1 GCA_016649675.1 Methyloceanibacter sp. | reverse complement strand
TGCACCGACAAGCCGAACAGCCTCGCCGTGCGCAAGGCGAACCGCCCCGAGCATGTCGCCTATCTCGAGAGCCTCGACGAAACGCTCGTATTTGCCGGACCCTTCACCGAGGCCGACGGCGCAACCATGAACGGAAGCCTGGTGGTGATCGAGGCAGACTCTCTCGAAGCCGCGCGCCAGATCGCCGCCGGCGATCCGTTCGCCAAGGTGGGCCTCTTCGCTAGCGTCGAGATCCGCCCCTGGCTGTGGACCATCAATAATCCTGAAGAGGAGGAGTGAGCCTCTTCGCCGCTCTCCGCCATGGCCTATTGGCTGCTCAAATCAGAGGTCGACGCCTGGTCCTGGGACCAGCAGAAAAAAGAAGGCCGCAAAGGCGCGGAGTGGACGGGCGTGCGCAACTACCAGGCGCGCAACAACATGCGCGCGATGAAAGAAGGCGATCTCGGCTTCTTCTATCTTTCCGGCGGGGACAAGAGCGTCGTCGGCATCGTCACGGTGGTGAAAGAGGCACACCCGGACTCGACTGACGGCTCAGGACAGTGGGAATGCGTCGACGTGGCCGCAGTCGCGGATTTGCCGCAGCCCGTCACGCTCGCCGAGATCAAGACCAAACCTAAGCTTGAGGACATGGTGCTGGTCAGGAATTCGCGGCTGTCGGTGCAGCCGGTGACGGAAGCCGAGTGGCGGGCGGTCTGCGCGATGGGCGGCATCAGCGACCCCCCTTCAGTCTAGTGCCGCAAGCTCGCGTCCTTGAGGTAAAGTGGGGCGCGATTGCACAAACGGGGGACATCATGACTTTCTCAGGCGTGAACTATATGGCCGTCATCATCGCCGCTTTGGCCGGTTTCGGCCTCGGCGCGGTGTGGTACACCGTTCTCTCGAAGCCTTGGCTGCACGCCATAGGCAAGACGCCGGCCGAGTTGAAGCAGAACGCGGGGCCCGCGAAAGTCGTGCCGTTCGTCATCTCCATCGTCGCCCTCTTGATCATGGCCTGGATGCTGGCCGGGCTCATGGGCCATTTGGGCGATGTCACCGTCAGAGGCGGCGTGATCAGCGGCGCTTTTGTCTGGCTCGGTTTCGTCATCACCACCATGGGGGTCAACCATGCCTTCGGCGGAGCGAAGCCGATGCTGACGCTGATCGACGGCGGGTATTGGCTCGGCGTGTTGTTGATCCAGGGGGCAGTCATCGGCGCATTCGGAGTCTAGTCTAGAGTAGGACCACTCGGCGCAAGAGCCCTCGTCTGCAAAGGGCCGCCGGTCATTAAGGTGGTGCGTTCGCGTAGGGAGGAGCGGACCAATGTCCGAGGAAAAGATCTTCAAGGGCAAGGACTACAAAGTCCCGAAAAAATGGAAGGCTCGCGCCTTCATCGACAAGGGCGCGTATGAGAAGCTCTACGAGAAGAGCGTCGCGAAGCCCGACAAGTTCTGGGGCAAAGAGGGCAAGCGCCTCGATTGGATCAAGCCCTACACGCGCGTCAAGGACACGTCTTTCGCCTATCCCGATATCTCGATCAAATGGTTCGAGGACGGCACGCTCAACGTCTCGGTCAACTGCATCGACCGCCACCTGAAGAAGCGCGGGAACCAGGTCGCCATCGTCTGGGAGCCGGACGACCCGAACACCGAAGCGCGCCACATCACCTATCGCGAACTGTCCCGCGAGGTGAACGTCTTCGCCAACGTCCTCAAGGCGATGGGGGTAAGCCGCGGCGACCGCGTCACCATCTACCTGCCGATGATCCCCGAGGCGGCTTACGCCATGCTCGCCTGCGCGCGCATCGGTGCCGTCCACTCGGTGGTGTTCGGCGGCTTCTCGCCGGACTCGCTCGTCGGCCGCATCGCTGATTGTAGGTCGAAGCTCGTCATCACCGCCGACGAAGGCTTACGCGGCGGCAAGACGGTCAAGCTCAAGCACAACACCGACGAGGCGCTGACCAGGTCGCTCGGCGACGAGAAGGTGATCGTCATCCGGCGCACCGGCGGCCAATGTGCCATGCATGCGGGCCGCGATTTCTGGTACCACGAGCTAGCCGTCAAGGCCGCGGAGGATTGCCCGCCCGAGGAGATGGGCGCCGAGGATCCGCTCTTCATCCTCTACACCTCGGGCTCGACGGGAACGCCGAAAGGCGTGGTGCATAGTTCAGGTGGCTATCTCGTCTACGCCGCAATGACGCATCAATACGTCTTCGACTATCACGACGGCGACGTTTTCTGGTGCACCGCCGACGTAGGCTGGATCACCGGCCACTCCTATATTGTCTACGGGCCGCTCGCCAACGGCGCCACCACGCTCATGTTCGAGGGCGTGCCGAACCATCCCGACGCGTCGCGCCTCTGGCAGGTGGTCGACAAGCACAAGGTGGACATCTTCTACACGGCGCCCACGGCCATCAGGGCGCTGATGGGCGCCGGCGACGACCCGGTGAAGGGCACGAGCCGGAAGTCGCTGAAGCTGCTCGGCAGCGTGGGCGAGCCGATCAACCCGGAAGCCTGGGAGTGGTATTACCGCGTGGTGGGCGAGGAGCGCTGTCCCATCGTCGATACCTGGTGGCAGACCGAGACCGGCGGCATCCTCATCACGCCTCTGCCGGGCGCCACGAAGCTGAAGCCTGGCTCGGCCACCTTGCCCTTTTTCGGCGTGCAGCCTGCTGTCGTCGATACCGAAGGCAACCTTCTCGAAGGCGAGGCGGCGGGCAATCTTGTCATTCTCGACGCTTGGCCGGGAATGGCGCGCACCGTCTATGGCGACCATGAGCGCTTCGTCGAGACCTATTTCTCGACCTATAAGGGCAAGTACTTCACCGGTGACGGCTGTCGGCGCGACGACGACGGTTATTACTGGATCACTGGCCGCGTGGACGACGTCATCAACGTCGCCGGCCACCGCATGGGCACCGCCGAGGTGGAGTCCGCGCTCGTCTCCCATCCCAAGGTCTCGGAGGCGGCGGTGGTCGGCTATCCCCACGCCATCAAGGGCCAGGGCATCTATTGCTATGTCACCTTGATGACGGGCGAGACCTGTTCCGATGCGCTCAAGATCGAGCTTCGTGACTGGGTTCGCAAGGAGATCGGGCCGATCGCGTCGCCGGATTTGATTCAGTTCGCGCCCGGGCTGCCCAAGACACGCTCGGGCAAGATCATGCGCCGCATCCTGCGCAAGATCGCCGAGGACGATTTCGGCAATCTCGGCGATACCTCTACTCTTGCCGATCCTTCCGTGGTCGAGGATCTCGTCGAGAACCGTCAAAACCGCAAGTCAGCCTGATCGAGACATCAGCCCGCACCGAAACGCAACGGAAGGGCGCACGGGGAGAAAAGGGAAATACCATGAGTTGGCTCAAAGGAATTCTGATCGGTGGAGGCATCGTCCTCGTGCTCGTGATCGCCATCGTCCTAATGGTGAGCCATTGGGGCGGCGGGTCAAGCGGCCCGGTAAACCAGACCATCTCGCTGACGGTGGGAACCCGCACCGTCACGATTGGCGGTCACTACAAGGAGATGACGCAGGAATCGATGGCCGACGGCATGAACATCCTCGTGGACGGCCATGAGATCACGATCAATGCCGATCAGCTCACCATCGACGGCAAGACGCAGGTCCTGGAGCCGGGGCAGGACATCGATATCTCGGTCAACGAAAAGGGCGCCGTCGAGGTGAAGGTCGTCCACACCGACACCGGCGCCCCGGCCAAGCCTGCGGAATAGACGCTTCAGGCCGCCATGATGCGCGTGAGCTGGCCGAGCAGCGCCGTCCAGGCGTGCTTGCTCTCGCGCGTGAAGCTCTTCTCGAGCGACTGCTCGAGCGTCCAGATCAGGACCCGCGCCATGGTGCGGTAATGGCGTGCCTTGATCCCAAGCTGGCGATGACGGACGCCAAGCAGCTTGAGCGTGGGGGCCAATCCGTCCTCGTGGTTGAGCGAGATCATGGTGAGCTTCATCGCGGCGGCGAATTTGCGGCCTTGCGTGTCGGCCGGGCCCTCGAACCGCGCGCGCAAGGTCGGATCGAACTGGGACAGCTTGAGATAGAAGAGCGTGCCAACCAGGTTGAGAGCGGGCTCGATCTTCAGGAAGCTCTCGCGAATGAGACGCCTCTGCTTGGCCGTGAGCTGCATTTCGGCAGACACCGCGGCGCGCGGCAGGGCAAGGCGATTTGAGGTTTTGGCGACAGGGACTTGGGCGGCGACCGACATGGCAAGACTACTCCCGCGGCGAGACACTGGAAGCGAGCATGACGGGGGAGCCCTTGACGAACCGTTAAGGTAAGCGCGGCGGAAACCAGTTTGCGGCGAGAAGCCCGCAAAAGCCCGATTTGAGCGGGCAGCACCTCCTCCTTGTGGCTTGCGGCCGGACCTCCATATTTAGCGGCGGCGGGGGCTCGCTCAGCCCCGCGCAGCTTCGAGGAGGTTCAATGAGCAATTTCCGCACCGCCATCCTGCTGGCAGCGCTGACCGCTCTGTTCATGGGGATCGGGTTCCTGATCGGCGGCCAAATGGGCATGATCGCCGCCTTCTTTATTGCCGGGGCGATGAACCTCTTCGCCTATTGGAACTCCGACAAGATGGTGCTCTCCATGTACGGAGCGCGCGAGGTCGACGAGCGCTCGGCGCCAGAGCTCTATCCGCTCGTGCGGCAGATCGCCGCCGCCGCAAGCGTGCCGATGCCGCGCGTCTACGTCATGGAGAATCCGCAGCCCAATGCCTTCGCCACGGGCCGCAACCCCGAGCACGCCGCGGTCGCGGTAACCACCGGTCTGATGCAGACGGTGAACAACGAGGAACTTGCCGGCGTGCTGGCGCACGAGATCGGCCATATCAAGAACCGGGACACCCTGCTCATGACGCTGACCGCCACGATCGCCGGCGCCGTCTCCATGCTCGCCAATTTCGGCTACTTTTTCGGCGGACGTAGCAACAACAACGGCAATGTCGGCATGATCGGCACGCTTCTGCTGGTCATTCTCGGGCCGCTCGCTGCCGGGCTCGTGCAGATGGCGATCAGCCGCACGCGCGAATATGAGGCCGACCGCGCCGGCGCCGAGATCAGCAAGCGTCCCTTGGCGCTCGCCTCGGCGTTGAAGAAGATCGCAAGCGTCGCCGAGCATGTCCCCAACCTGCCGGCCGAGCGCAATCCGGCTTCCGCGCATCTCTTCATCGTCAACCCGCTGTCGGGCGCACGCATGGACAATCTCTTCTCGACCCATCCGAACGTCGAGAACCGCGTCGCCAGGCTGAACGAGATGGCACGAGACATGGGCGATGCCGGTGCTGCGGCAAGCACGGCCGCAAGCGTCAGTGCAAGCGGCTCAGGGCCGTGGTCGCCCTCGCGCAGCAGCGCGGGGCGCGGGCCATGGGGCTGATCCCAACCCATTTCGCGAGCCCCCTCCCATGATCGCCTCTGACGACGAGACGCGGGCACGAGCCCACGCGCGCGACGCCCAGGTCGGGCTGCCGGCACGGCGCGCGGCCGTCGAGCTGCTCGCCGCCGTCCTGCAGAAGAAGCAGGCGCTCGACGACATCTTGGGCCGCTCGCTCGACAAGGGCTCGATGGGCGACTTGCCCCAGCGCGACCGCGCGCTGACCCGCGCCATCGTGGCGGCGAGCCTCAGGCGGAAGGGGCAGCTCGACCACGTGCTCGGCAGCTTTCTCGAGCGTGGCATGCCTGAGAAGTCGGGAACGCTCTATCCGATCCTGCTGTCGGCCGCGGCACAGCTCATCTTCCTCAAGACGCCGCCGCATGCGGCCATAGACCTCGCCGTGACGCTTGCCCAGTACGACCCCAAGGCTGCGCGCTACAAAAAGCTCGTCAACGCCGTGCTCCGCCGGGTCGCCAGCGGAGGCGAGGCGATTGCGGCCAGCCTCGATGCGGCGCGCGTGAACACGCCCGACTGGCTCTGGTCGCGATGGGCGTCCTATTGGGGCGAGGCGCGCGCGCATGCCATCGCCGCCTCCCATCTCGTCGAGCCGCCTCTCGACCTCACCGTCAAGAGCGATCCCGAGCTGTGGGCGGAGCGGGTGTCGGGCCGCGTGCTTCCAACGGGGAGCGTCCGCCTCTTGCCCAAAGGACGCATCGAGGCTCTGCCCGGCTTTGACGAAGGCGCCTGGTGGGTGCAGGACGTCGGTGCATCGTTGCCAGCGCGGCTCTTCGGCGATGTGGCAGGCAAGCGCGTGGCCGATCTTTGCGCGGCCCCTGGCGGCAAGACGGCGCAGCTTGCTCTTGGCGGCGCCTCTGTCGTTGCCGTCGATACGTCAAAGACGCGGCTTGGGCTCCTCGCCAATAACCTTAACCGGCTCGGCCTCAAGGCTGAGCGCGTCATGGCCGACGCGGCCACCTGGCAGCCGGAGGAGCGTTTCGATGCGGTGCTGCTCGATGCGCCCTGCTCCTCCACCGGCACCATCCGCCGTCATCCGGACATTCCCTATTTGAAATCGCCCAAGGATATCGAGACGCTGGCGGTGCTCCAGGCTCGGCTCCTCGACAATGCCGTAAGCCTGCTCAAGCCCGGCGGCAGGCTCATCTATTCGACCTGCTCGCTCGAGCCGGAGGAAGGCGAGGCGCAGATCGCCGCCCTTCTCGTGCGCAATGAGGCGCTTCGCCTCGACGCCATAGCCCCCGATGAGCTATATGGACAGGCGGAATGGATCGAGCCCTCGGCGGGCTGCCTCCGGACCTTCCCCTATGAGCTTGCGCTCGACGGGCCGGAATGGAGCGGCATGGACGGCTTTTTCGCTGCCCGGCTCGTGCGCGCCGGTTAAGCGACAGCGCATCGCACTTGATCGGAAACCTCTGCCGCCCGACAATGCGGGCCTCGGGATGCACGGGAGGCCTTGCGCCTGTTAGAGGCGCCGGGCTGCAGCTTGGAGACAACGAAGCATGGCGGCTGATTTTCAGCCCTTCGAGCGCGGCGCACGCGGTCAGGCAGTGCGCCCAAGCGGCCCGGGCCCGCTTCGCCGCTTCGTGCTCGCTAGCATGGCCAGCATCAGCTATCCGGGCACCAAGGCCGAGCAGCTGCTGCTCGCCCCGCAGGAGCTCAGGACCGCCGACCCAAGCTTTGCCACCGAACTCTATAACGGCCATTTTGGCCTCGCCGGCAGGCTCGCGGAGGTCGAGACGGAATCGCCCTTCGAGATCGATCCGCCGTCGGAAGGCTGGGCGCGGGAGCTTTACGGCTTCGGCTGGCTGCGGCATCTTCGCGCTGCCGGCAACGAGCTTTCGCGCGAGCAGGCCAAGGCTCTCGTCCACGATTTCGTTAGACTGCGGCGCTCCAAGAGCGGCCTTGCCTGGCAGCCGGAGATCATTGGCCGCAGGGTGATCTCCTGGCTCTCGAACTCCGTCCTCGTGCTCGACACCGGCGAGCCACAGGCCTACGCGGAGTTCCTCAGGGCGCTGACGGCGCAGCTCCGCTATCTCTCGGCAAGCTATCGCGACTCGCCCGACGGCGTTCCCCGCCTCGTCTCCCTCATGGCGCTCATCTATGCCGGGCTTTGCATCGCCGAGCAGCAGGCGGTGGTCGACCGCTATGTGCGGCCCTTCTGCAAGGAGCTCGACCGGCAGATCCTACCCGATGGCGGTCATATCTCGCGCAACCCGGAAGCGCTCGTCGAGTTGCTGCTCGACCTCTTGCCGCTCAGGCAATGTTTCGTAGCCCGCGACCGCGCGCCTCCCAAAGAGCTCACCGACGCCATCGACCGCATCATGCCGATGCTCCGCTTCTTCCGCACCGGCGACGGGACGCTCGCCCGCTTCAATGGCGGCGGTCCCACCCCCACCGACGCGCTTGCCACCGTGCTGGCCTATGACGATGTCGAGGGGACGCCCGTCCGCTCGACCGCAAATTCCGGATATGTGCGGCTCGACTGCGGGTCCACGCTGTTCCTCTGCGACATCGGCCCGGCCCCGGCGCCCTCCCTCAGCATGAACGCCCATGCCGGCTTCCTCTCCTTCGAGATGAGCTCCGGCAACTGCCCGATGATCGTCAATTGCGGGTCGCCATCAATCGACCATGATGTATGGCGCCCCTTCGCCCGCTCGACGGCGGCGCACACCACGCTCACCTTCGAGGACGCCTCCTCGGCGGAATTCACCGGGGGCGGCGTCAATGGGAGCCAGCCCGCGCTCGACTCTCCGCTCACCGGACCTCTGAACGCGCAAGCCTCGCTCAGCGACCAGGGCGACAATCTCAGGATCAAAGGCTCCCACGATGGGTACCTGACCAATTTCGGCGTGAGCCATTCCCGCCAGATCCTCATCGCGCCGACCGGACTTCTCATCAGCAGCGAGGACAAGCTCTCCGCACCCAAGGGGATCAAGAGCCCGGAAGGCCTGATCGCCGGGGAGTACGCCATCCGCTTCCACCTGCATCCAAGCGTACGCGCCGAGCTGGCCGCCGATGGACGGAGCGTCGATCTGACGCTGCGCAACGGCGAGACCTGGCGGATCAGTTCCAACGCGCCGGAGACCACGATCGAGGAGAGCGTCTTTCTCGCCGATGCGCGCGGGCCGCAGCCGACCTCCCAGGTCGTGCTTGGCGGCGTCATGGGCGAGGCGAACGAGATCAGGATCGTCTGGAACATCGAACGGAAGGTGGAGGGCGGCGAGGGCGGCCACCTCGTCGATCCGAACGAAGCCGCGCCCCCTGCCGCTTAGATCCATGGAAATGCGAAAGATTGCTCGCGCGCTGCTCTCGGTCAGCGACAAGACCGGTCTTGCCGATTTCGCCAAGGCGCTGGCGCGCCACGGGGTCGAGATCGTCTCGACCGGCGGCACCGCCAAGCTCCTCAGGGAGGCCGGGATCGAGGTGATCGACGTCGCCGAGATCACCGGCAGCCCCGAGATGATGGACGGGCGGGTCAAGACGCTGCACCCCAAGATCCATGGCGGGCTGCTCGCCGTGCGGGGGAATGAGGCGCATGAGCGAGCGCTGAAGGATCACGCGATCCCCGGCATCGACCTTCTAGCCGTCAATCTCTACCCCTTCGAGACGACAGTCAGGGGTGGCGGCGATTTCGATGCTTGCATCGAGACGATCGACATTGGCGGCCCGGCCTTGATCCGCGCCGGCGCCAAGAACCATGCAAGTGTCACGGTGATCGTCGAGCCTGCCGATTATCCCGTCGCGCTCGCCGAGATGGAGCGCAATGGCGGCGCGACGACGCTCGCCCTGCGGAAATCGCTCGCGGCACGGGCCTTCGCTCGCACCGCCGAATACGATGCCGCGATCGCATCCTGGTTCGCCGAGAAGCTTGACGAGCGGATGCCCGAGACCAAGGTGATCGCAGGCAAGCTCGCCGAGGCGCTGCGCTACGGCGAGAACCCGCATCAATGGGCGGCTTTCTACCGCACGGGAGAACGGCGCTTCGGCGTCGCCACCGCGCTGCAGGTGCAGGGCAAGGAACTCTCCTACAACAATCTCAACGACACCGACGCGGCTTACGAGCTCGTGGCCGAGTTCGATCCTGACGCGCACGCCGCAGTCGCCATCATCAAGCACGCCAATCCGTGCGGGGTGGCGATGGGAAAGAGTCTCGCCGAGGCTTATGGAAAGGCGCTTGCCTGCGATCCCACCAGCGCTTTCGGCGGCATCGTCGCGCTGAACCGCACCCTCGATGCAGAGGCCGCGCGGGAGATCGTGAAGATCTTCACCGAGGTCATCATCGCGCCGGACGCAAGCGAGGAGGCGAAGGCCATCGTCGCCGAAAAGAAGAATCTGCGCCTCCTTCTCGCCGGCGGACTGCCCGACCCGAGAGCCGCGGGGCTCGCGTGCCGCTCGCTCTCAGGTGGCTTCCTGGTGCAAGCCCGCGACAATGGCGTGGTCGCCGAACTCGACCTCAAGGTCGTGACCAAGCGGAAGCCCCGCAACGAAGAGCTCGCCGACCTCGTCTTCGCTTTCACCGTGGCGAAGCACGTCAAGTCGAACGCCATCGTCTATGCCAAGAACGGCGCCACCGTCGGCATCGGCGCAGGGCAGATGGCCAGAGTCGATGCGGCGCGGTTGGCAGCGTGGAAGGCGGAAGACGCGGCGAAGGCGCAAGGAATCGGTTCGAGCCTGACCAAGGGATCGGTGGCAGCGTCGGATGCCTTCTTTCCCTTCGCTGACGGCGTGGAAGTGATCGCCGACGCCGGCGCCACCGCTGTAATTCAGCCCGGGGGGTCCATGCGCGACGACGAGGTGATCGCGGCCGCCGACGCGGCGGGTCTCGCCATGGTCTTCACCGGAATGCGCCACTTCCGGCATTAGGCGTCCTCACTCGCAGCAGAAGCAGCAAGCCGATGATCAGGAAGACGACGCTCGAGGCAATGCCGAGGCGCTGACTCCCCGTGGCATGGGTCACGACGCCGATGGCGAGCGGCGCGGCGAACGCCGTGATCTTGCCGGAGAAGGAGAAGAAGCCGAAGAACTCGGTCGTCTTGTCAGGCGGGCACATCCTCGCCAGAAGCGTGCGGCTCGACGATTGGACCGGCCCCGAGGCAAGCCCGATGAGAATGGCGAAAGCGAGATAGACCTGCTCGCCGGCCGACGAGAACGGAGCGCTATTCGGGGCCTTCGCTTCGACCGGCAGCACGAACAGCACGTGGTCGCGGTCGACCGAGAGCACGCCAAGGGCGGCGGCGATGAACAGGCCCAGCGTCCAGACGATCACGGCCTTGGAGCCTGAGCGGTCGTCGAGCAAGCCGCCCAGGGTTGCGCCAAAGGTGCCGGCAATGGTGAGGATGATGCCGAACAGGCCAAGCTCGGCCGCGCCCCAGCCAAATACCGTCGCAGCGTAGATGCCGCCAAAGGCGAAGACGGCGCCAAGCCCGTCGGCATAGAGCATGCGCGCCCCGAGGAAGAGCGCGATTTCGGCGTGATTGTGCACGAGGTCCCTGACCGAGCGGACGAGCTGGGTCAGGCTTGCCGTAACCGCGCGCGGTTCCAGGGGCTTTGCAGGGCGATCCGGCGTGAACAAAAAGAGCGGCAGCACGAACACGAGATACCAAACGGCCGAGAAGGGCCCGACCAGGCGGTCGCCTTCGCGCGTTGCGGGATCGAGCGGCACGATGGGGTGAAGCCCGAGAAGGGTCTTGCCCGTGCTCGGGTCGGCGACGACGAGCCCAGCGATGAGGGCAAGACTGACGAGGCCGCCGACATAGCCCAACGCCCAGCCAAAGCCCGACAACGTGCCGAGGCGATGGTTCGAGACCAGTGACGGCATCATTGCGTTGGTGAAGACGGTCGCAAGCTCGGCGCCGATGGTAGCGAGGCCGAAGGCCAGCAGCACGATAGGGATCATCTCGCCCTGCCCGGGCACGGCGAGCCACAGGCCGCACATACCGACCACCAGCAGCACCGAGAAGCCCGCGATCCAGGGCTTGCGCGGGTGGCCGGCGTCGGCGATGGCGCCAAGCACGGGCGCAAGCGCCGCCGCCAGCAGCTCGGCAATTCCGGTGGCGTAGGCCCAGAGCGCCGAGCCTCTGGCCGGGTCGTCCATGAAGCCATTCACGAAATAGGGCGCGAACAGAAAGGTGACGACGAGGGTGTAAAACGGCTGCGTCGCCCAATCGAACAGGACCCAGCCCAGCAGCGCGCGCTTTCCCGCCTGCACGAATGGCTCGCGGCCGGCGCCCCGCTGGCTAGGCGCGGCCATACGTATTGAGCACGATCAGATGGTTGGGCAACTCGTCCTTGTTGGCATGGCCCGGCGGAAAATGCTCGGCGAGGATCCTCCCGCACATCTCGATGGCCGTGATGAAGCCCTCTCTCCGCGTGCCCTTGGCAAGGTGGTGGGTCAGCTCGCCGATCACCGCCTGCCAGACCTTGGGCGAAACTTTCCGGTAGATGCCGTCGTCGGCGATTACCTCGGCGAAGCGCTCGGCGAAGGAAACATAGATGAGCACGCCGGTGCGCCCCTTGGTGGTGTGGAGGTTCTGCACCAGGAACTGCTCGACGGTCTTCTGATGGGCGCGGGCGCGCTTGACGGCATCCGGCACGAGAGCGAAGCGCAGCGGCTCCCATTGGAACAGCGCCGCGACCGCGACGAACACGGCAAGCTGAAGCAGGTAGATGTATTCCACCGGCCATTTCGTGGCGAGGATCAGCGGCAGCGGCACGGCGAGCGCGATGAGCGCCGACCACAGCAGAGCGAAGGAGTGATAGCCGTCTGAAGCCGCCGCCACCACGACCACGATTTCGCCGCTTGTCGTCGCTTCCGCGCTTGTGATGGCGGCTGCGATCGCGGCGCGCTCCTCATGGCTGAAGGGCGTCATCGGGCTTTCCTACCAGCCGCCTGAAGCGCCGCCGCCACCGAAGCTCCCGCCTCCACCGGAGAAGCCTCCGCCTCCCCCGCCGCTGCTCCAGCCGCCACCCCCGCTGCTCGAGCCACCCCAATCCGAGCCCGAGCCGGGCAAGAAGACGGGACCGGTGCTGCGGCCCGTCTTGGAGGCATAGCGCGCGCTCCGGTAAACGCTGTAGGCGATCCACGACAGCATCAGCACCCAGAAGATCACCATCAGCCAATCGATGGCGGGCTGGTCGGCGTCGTGGCGAGCCTTGGCGCGCTCCTCGACCTCGGCCGCGTCGCCTGTGAGCACGAGCACGATGTCGCGAACCCCATCCTTGATTCCGCCGGCAAAGTCGCCGGTGCGGAAGCGCGGCAGAATCGAATTCTCGATGATGATCTTGGACAGCGCGTCGGTGAGGATCGGCTCAAGCCCGCGGCCGACCTCGATGCGCACCTTGTGATCGTTGGGAGCGACGATGAGGAGGACGCCGTTGCTCAATTGCTTGGTGCCGATGCCCCAATGGCGACCGAGCTGATAGCCGAACTCCTCGATGCTGTAGCCCTGCAGCGACGACAGCGTGACCACGACGAGCTGATCGGAGCTCTTGTCCTCGAGCGCCTTGAGGTCAGAGGTGAGTTCTTCCTCGGTATCGGCGCCAAGCAGCTGTGCGTCATCGACCACGCGGCCGGTGAGCGACGGGAAGGTCGGGTCGGCCGCCGCTGGCCCCAGCCAAAGCACCAAGGCCAAGGCCAAGGCCAAGCCAAAGGCCGGCACCATCACGCCGAAGCGCCGTATCGCGGCCATGTGGCCCTCGCTTTGACCTGAAGTTAGAACTTCACCTCGGGCACCTTGGTCTTGTCCTCGGCAACGGTGAAGTTCTGCATGGGCTGCGCATCAGGATAGAGCAGCGCGCGCCACCAGCGGCCGGGAATCGTCCTGATCTCCGTGTTGTAAGCCTGCACGGAGGCGATGTAGTCGCGCCGCGCGATGGCGATGCGGTTCTCGGTGCCCTCGAGCTGCGACTGCAGCGCCAGGAAGTTCTGGTTCGACTTCAGGTCCGGATAGGCCTCGGTGATCGAGAGCAACTTGCTCAACGCACCGGTGAGCACACCTTGCGCTTCCTGGAATTTCTGGAACGCCTCGGGATTGGTAAGGATGTCGGGCGGGATCTGGACTTGCGTGGCTTTGGCACGGGCCTCCGTTACCTCCAATAGGACCTTGCTTTCTTGGGAAGCGTATCCCTTCACGGTCTCCACGAGATTGGGAATGAGGTCGGCACGGCGCTGATATTGGTTCAGCACCTCGCTCCAAGCGGCCTTGGCCTGCTCCTGCAGCGTGGGAATGGTGTTGATGCCGCAGCCGGCGAGCATCGCGCCCACGAGCAGAATGCCAAAGGCACGGACAGCGCCGCGCGACAACCGATGCGTCGAAGCCAGCATAGTGTCCTCCCTGAAACACCCTAAGGAAACTGGGCATCGGGTGTATTGACGCACTAGGCCCGAAGCAAGCGCTTTTGCAAGGGGTGGGTGGGGTGAAGCCGGCCGCGACCAGACCCAATTCCTGCCTTCGTCCTAGCTTAGACTCGCTGTCGACTATGACGGTACCGGGCACCGCGACCTCAACCGGAGCACGCCTGACGTGCTCGCCTCTACGCCAACGACCTCAAGGTCCGAAGGCACCGCCAACGAGGAAGTGTTGCGAGAATGGAACAGAGCGAAGTTTATTCGAAGACGGGGGTATAGGTCTGCTAGGAGGCTAAGTGGTGGATAAAGGCCGCCTGTCGGCCACTAAGCTCCCGGAGTTCTGCGATTTTTTTTGAAGGCCAAGCAGCACCGAAGCAGGCACAACTTATGTTGCCGCGCGTTAGGTAATCAGAAGGCTTCTGCTGGTCAAATCGGAGTGCCTCTTTTAGTCTGATTCGTGAGTCGTCGGGGACTCACGGGGGCTCGCTGATGGGTCCGATCATTCACGGGGAGCGGGTGTGTTGCGTACACAGCGTATGACGAGGGACGAGGCGATCACGGTCGCCAAGAGGGCTTCATCGACATTCTTGACCTGTCTCGGCGCCGCGGCCCTCGTGGTCGCCATCGCCACTGCGCCGGCCGACGCGAAGAAAGCAAAGCCCGACAATAAGGCCGCCGACGAGACGATCGTCGACCCGGCCAATCGCGAGCCGATGATTCTGGTCGTCTCCCTCGGCAAGCAAAAGGTCGACGTCTATCGCGGCACGACGCTGGTCACGAGCTCGCAAGTCTCGACCGGAATGCCCGGTCACGCCACCAAGCCAGGCGTGTTCAGCATTCTCGAGAAGCAGCGATTCCACCATTCCAACATCTATAGCGGCGCCCCGATGCCCTGGATGAACCGGATCACCTGGTCCGGCACCGCCCTTCACGCCGGCGTCGTTCCCGGATATCCGGCCTCGCATGGCTGCATCCGGTTGCCCTTCTCCTTTGCCCCCAAGCTGTTCGATATCACGACCGTCGGTGACAATGTCATCGTGACCCGCGACAGGCTCGCGCCCAAGCTGATCGAGCATCCGAACCTCTTCCAGCCCATGCCGCCGCCCGCGCCTCCGGCCATGGTGAAGCAGGAGCAGCCCCCGGAGCGCCAGACCAACAACGACACGGACCCGGTAACTCCCGCGCTTCCGGTTATCTTTGCCAAGGCTGACGCTTCCGGCGTGACGCTGGACCGTACGCCCGCGGTCGAGGCCGCGACGGCCGAATCGAACCAACACGCCGCAATGATGGACCCCGGCGTGACCGGAAGCCTCGGTCACGCCGCGGCCGAGTCTGAGCAATCGAAATCCGGCGACCTCGCGCCGGGGGGCGCCCCCGCCGCCGTCGATAATTCAGCCGGCGCCCTCGAGGACACGCATATCCATGCCATTGACCCGGGCGTAGGCTCCGCGGCCGGCGCCGGCGATCACGCCGCTGCCTCGGCCACGGCGAACGCCCCGGGCGACCATGCAACGGCAGCGGACGATGCGGTGAGCACGAAGGATCAGGAACACGCCGTTGGCGATGAGGACGCCGCTTCGAACGGGTCGGAACCGACATCAGCCGCCTCCCTTGAACCGACCCCCGTTGATACGCAAGCGGTTGTGGCTCCCCCGCCAGCACCGGCTGTGGCCACTCCCGTGGTTGCGGCTGTGGCCCCGGCGGCGCCCGAGGCTGCAACGCCGGCGGCTGTGGCCCCAGTTGCAACGCCCCCAGCGACGGTAGCTGTTGCCACGCCTCAGGCTGCTTCTGTCGCGCCTGCGTCTGAAGCGGTTCCCGCTCCCGCTCCGGCTGCTCCGATGCCGGCAGCGTCACCGGCAACGACGCCTGCGCCAGCCATTGTCGAGGCCAACGCCCAGCCGGCGCCGAACGCCATTCCTTCCGTCGCCGAGACGAAGATCGATGCCGGGACCAAGGCCGCAGCTACGCTCGCCGCCGAGCCTCGCTCCAACGCGCCGCTGCGCATCCTGGTGACGCGGCGCACCCAGCGCGACCGCATCGTCGGAGTGCAGTACATCCTGGCCGACCTGGGCTATATCCCGACGCAGAATTTCGACGGCACGCTGGGCAACGCCTCAGTGACCGCCATCAAGGCCTTCCAGAAGGCGAATGGCATGCCTGAGACCGGCGCCTTCACCGACGCGCTGGTGAAGAAGGTCTATGAGGTCTCCGGCAAAGGCGAGCCGCCGGCCGGACAGCTCTTCGTCAGACAAGAATTCGGCCGTGTGTTCGAGGCGCCGGTCACCTTCCGCGATCCCGAGCGGCCGCTGGGCACCCATATCTTCACCGCCATGAAGTTCGCCCCCGGCGCCACCACGACGAAATGGGTGGCGCTCAGCCTGCAGGGCGACGACCCCACGGCGGCGCTCGACCGTCTCGAGATCCCGAACGATGTGCGGCAGAAGATCTCGGAGAGACTTACGCCTGGCTCGTCCCTCATCATCGGCGATACGGCGATCAATACGGCGAGCCTGCCGAAGGGCGCCGATTTCCTCGTCTGGGCCAACGACAC
>JAENXG010000225.1 GCA_016649675.1 Methyloceanibacter sp. | reverse complement strand
CTCCTCGCCGTCGAGGATGACGTTCGCTTCCCGCAAGCCCTTCACATAGTCGGCGAAGCTCTTCACATCAAAAGGCTCTGGCGCCATGAAGCGATGGCCGCGCGTCTCCTTACGGCTCGCGATCCCGTCGATCTCGAACTCCACCACCTTGCCGTCGAGGAGACAAAGGATCGAATGAAGCGGCCGCACCCAGCGCAGCCTGCCGGAGCCCCAGCGCATCGATTTCGGCCAAGGAAAGGCGCGCACGATTTCTGGCACGATCCCGGCTATGACCTCCGCCGTCGGGCGGCCCGGCTTCTCAAGCAGCGCCACGTAGTAGCTGCCCTTCTTGTCGTCGCGCTTGTCGGCCTGATCGACCGAGCCGAGCCCTGCCGATTTGAGGAAGCCCTTGATGGCGGGCTCAGGTGCATCGACGCGCGGGCCTTTGCGCTCCTCCCTGATGTCGGGCGAGCGCGCCGGCAGGCCCTCGACCACGGCCGCCAAGCGGCGCGGCGTAGCAAAGGTCTTGATCTCTTTGAATTCGAGGCCTGCCTCCTTGAGGGCGCCGCCGAGAAGCCGCGCGAGATCCTCCCTGGCGCGCCCTTGCATACGCGCGGGGATCTCTTCGGAGAACAGCTCAAGGAGAAGCTCAGCCATGTGTCAGCCGATGCGGTTGTGAAAGCCGAGATCGTAATCGGTGATCAAAAAGACCAGCAGATTCTTTTCGAGGCGATACGGCACCACGCTCAAGATGAGATCGGACTGCGCCCTCGCTGCCGGCAGAAGCGGAACGAGCACGTGGGCGGGGACCGTGTCCAGGAAATCATAGAAGCGCATGAAGGCACTCTTGCTGGCTTCGACGCTGAAGGCGCCGACCGCCCAGGAGAAGGGCAACTTCCCCTCGTCGGTATAGTCGAGATAAAGGGCAAAGCTCGAAAGCTCGGCAGCGAAGGGCGATAGCTCGGCACGCAAGCCGTTATCAACAATCTCGGAAATCGCGAGACTCGCATCGAGCTTCAACATGAGCTGGAAGCTTTGCGGCGTCGCGCGCCAAATTCGCCCCGTCCAAGATCTGAGCTTGGGTTTGAGGGCAAGCGTGCGCTCCTGCGGCGTCGCGTTATGCTCGTCCCGATAGACCTCAAGCATAAGCGGCTCCGCCGGCCTCGGTCTTCAGCCAAGCGGCACAGCAGGCCTTGGCGAGATCGCGCACGCGCAAAATAAAGGCCTGCCGCTCCGTCACCGAGATTACGCCGCGCGCATCGAGCAGATTGAAAATATGCGAGGCCTTGATGGCCTGGTCGTAAGCCGGCAGCACCATCAGATGGTGCTCGCCAGCGTCGCCCTTGGCGAGCAGCGCCTTGCACTCGGTCTCGGCGTCGCGGAAATGATCGAGCAGGAGGTTGGTGTCGGCGTACTCGAAATTGAACCTCGAATATTCCCGCTCTCCTTGCAGAAACACGTCGCCATAGGTGACCTTGTCCTTGCCCTCGCGGCCATTAAAGTTGAGATCGAAGACGCGGTCGACACCCTGCACATACATGGCGAGCCGCTCGAGCCCGTAGGTGAGCTCGCCGGAGACGGGATCGCAGTCGAAGCCGCCGACCTGCTGAAAATAAGTGAACTGCGACACCTCCATGCCGTCGCACCACACCTCCCAGCCGAGACCCCAGGCGCCGAGCGTCGGGCTCTCCCAGTCGTCCTCGACGAAGCGGATGTCGTGGTTCTGTGGGTCGATGCCGATGGCATAGAGGCTCTGCAGATAGCGGTCCTGGATGTCGGCAGGCGACGGCTTCAGGATCACCTGGAACTGGTAATAATGCTGGAGCCGGTTTGGGTTCTCGCCGTAGCGGCCGTCCTTTGGCCGCCGCGACGGCTGCACGTAGGCCGCGCGCCAGGGCTTGGGCCCAAGCGAGCGCAAGGACGTGGCCGGGTGAAAGGTCGCCGCCCCCATCTCCATGTCGTAAGGCTGGAGGATCACGCAGCCCTGATCGGCCCAGAAGCGCTCGAGCTTCAGGATCAGATCCTGAAAGGATAGAGCCTTCGGCTCTTCGGGTTTGAGTTGCTTGACCATGTCTTTCCGTCGAGCGTTACTGAAGCGCCTCGGTCACCGCGGACGCTAATCGCCTACACGGCGCAAGGAAAGCCATAGGTTCTCGGAGATAACAATGGCCGGCCCGTTAATGCCGGCGACGGGGCCGCTTACGGCAGCCGCTTCGGCCGATAGATGCCGGTCGCGGGGTCGCGCTCCAAAGGCACGGCGCTCTCTACCTCGCGGCGCTCCATGGCCTCTTTGGCGGCGCGAAGCTCGGCCGCGATGCGCCGCTGCTCGTCGCGATACCAGCGCCTGCCGGCAAGGATGAGGCCGGCACCGGCGACGAAGAAGAGAAGGATCTGCGGCATGGTCAGAACCCGAAACGCGACCAGAGCGCGCGGGCCTCGATGGCCGAGATGACATCGGCGGCAAGCCCGCCCGTCAAGAAGCCCAAGTCGAAGCCGCCCTCCCCCGCAAAGATGCCCCGCTTGCGGCGGAACCACGAGGTCGAGGGCATCACCAGCTTGAAGCGCACCTCCTCGCCGTAAAGCGCCCGCATCTTGCTGCGGAGATCGGCGAGCCCGTCGATGAGACCGAGCTCGAGCGCCTTCTTGCCCGACCAGAACTCGCCGGTGAACAGCTCCTCGCCCGTCTTCTCGATTTTGGCGCCACGCCGCTCCTTGACGAGATCGATGAAGGCCGCATGCACGTCGCGTTGAATGGCTTTGACGCGCTCGACGTCCTCCGGCTTCTCGGGCAGGAACGGGTCGAGCGTGTCCTTGTTGGCACCGGCCGTGATGACCCTCCGCTCCACGCCGATCTTGGCGATCAGATCGACCACGCCGAAACTCGCCGTGATCACGCCGATCGAGCCTACGATCGAGCTCGCGTCGGCATAGATCTCGTCGCCGGCGACCGCCAGCAGATAGCCGCCGGAGGCGGCAACGTCCTCGGCGAAGACATAGACCTTGAGCCCCTTCTCTGCCGCCAAAGCCCTAATGCGCCGATAGATCAGCATCGACTGCACGGCGGAGCCGCCAGGCGAGTTGATCTGGATGGCGACGGCCTTGGCGCCGCGCATGGAGAAGGCCTTCTCGATTGCAGCAGCGCTGGTCGAGAGCGAGAGGCCGGGCTTGAGCGGGGTGACCACCCCAATGGCGCCGGAGAATCTGAGGACGGGCACCAAAGGGGCGCGCCGCGTCCAGGAGGCCGGAAGATAACGCTTCCAGCCTGCGCGGTCGGCCGCGGGTCGCTCGTCTGCGAGAATATCCATGGGTGTTAAGGTACAGTTGCAAAGGGTTAAATCAAGGCAGGCCTGCGAATTCTGTCCCAATAAAGGCCAGATGGCGGCACCCCTTAAGCTTTTGGTTAACGCAAGTCTTGGACTGCCATCGGACAGTCTGAATTCGTTGCTATACTTCGGCTTGAAGGTTGGGGAACACCCACCTCGGCGGCGCGTTTTCCACCTGAAGAAGCGTCGCTCGGATCTCTCAGGAGGACTCACATGAGCAAGCTTGCGACTTTTGTTGTGGCATTGGGGGCGCTGGTGCTCGCCTTTGTCACCCTCTCCCCGAATTCCGCCGAAGCCGGATGGCGCGGTCGCGGGTGGGGCTGGGGCGGACCCGGCGTGAATGTCTATGTCGGCCCCCGCTACGGCTATTACGGAGGCCCGGGCTACTATCGGCCGTATCGTTACTCCTACGGCTACGGCTATCCCTACGGCTATTACCCCTATTGGCGGCGGGGCTACTACCGCGGCTGGTATTAAGCACGCGCGCCTCCAAGGCGCCGCCTCGTTGTCAAAGGGCCATTCCCGGGATCGGGAGTGGCCCTTTGGCGTTTCCGGGGGAATTTTTGGCTGAATGCCAGATGAACGGCGCCCTCAGCTTCGGTTCAGCGCGCGGCAGCTACAACACCACCATGCCCGAGGGACTTAGCGTTCAAACCGAAAGGGCGCCGATGGCGCCGCTCTCGCTGGAGACCGAACCCCCATGTTGAAGAAGACCCTGCTTGCCGCAGCCGCCCTGTCATTCCTGGCGCTCGGCGCAACCTCACCGGCCAACGCCTACTACAACGGCAATAACAATAATCATAACTACAACCAGAACTACAATCAGAACTACAACTACAATAACAACAACTACAGAAACGGTAATCACGAGCACTACGAGTGGCAGTACAGCTACAGGAAGTACCGCAACTACCGTTAATACCCATGGTGGCTCAAGTATTACGGCTGGAACTACGGGCGGCAGTGGTAGCTAATCTGCGAAATGACTACCGACCAGTTCGCCCTCAGGACGGTCTGGCGCAACGTCAAGGTCTGCTACTAGCCGGCCTTGCGAGCCCGAGGTCTCTCCTCACGCTCGGGCGAAACGAGGGCTGCCGCCTTT
>JAENXG010000570.1 GCA_016649675.1 Methyloceanibacter sp. | reverse complement strand
GTGTAGCGGACGGTCTCCGGGTCGAGCGCCTCTGCCGTCACCACGTCCTGCAGCATCTGGTGGTAGAGCGGGTGGCCCTTGTTTTTGAGCGCATCGAAGGAGAACACCACGTCGTCGGCGGTGAGCTTGCTCCCGTCGGCAAAGCGCGCTTCGGGCCTGAGATGGAAGGTGACCGCCATGCGGTCGTCGGCGACCTCGGCACTCTCAGCCACCAGCCCGTAGACGGCGTCGGCCTCGTCTGCCGCCGGCGTCATCAGCGAATCGAACAAGAGCTCGAGCCCTTGGGCCGCGTCACCCTTGAGAATGTAATTGTTGAGGCTGTTGAAGGTGGCGACGCCCCCCCAGCCGACCAGCGCGAAGGTGCCACCCTTCGGCGCGTCCGGGTTCGCGTATTTGAAGTGAGAGAAGTCGGCCGGGTAGGCGAGATCGCCGAAGGCCGACAGGCCATGCCGGCGCTCGGAGGCGGCAGCAGGTGTGGTGACCAGGGCAAGAACGAGGAGCGCGCCGCAGCCGATCGATCGCCATGGCCCGTGCTCGCGTCCCATCAGAGCTTCGACGGCCCCGGCAGCCGGTCGGCCAGCGTCTGATCGAACCACCAGACCTGCAGGAAGGCCGGCGTCAGTCCGGGGAGCACCTTCGGCTGGCCGTAGCGGTTCCAATAGGCGATGCGCACATTCGGCGAAAACCATTGCGGCACCACGAGCTCGTTCCACTGGAGCACGCGGTCGAGCGCGTGCGTGGCGGCGATGAGCTCGGCCCGATCCTTGGCGAAGATCACGTGGTCGACTAGCCTGTCGATGGCCGGGTCCTTCAACCCGATCAGGTTCTGGCTGCCTTCTCTGCCGGCGGCCTCGGTGCCCCAGAAATCGCGCTGCTCATTGCCGGGAGAATCGGACTGGGCAAAATTGGCGACCACGACGTCGTAATCGAACACATTGAGGCGCTGTGCATATTGCGCCGAATCCACCATGCGAATGGTGCCCTTGATGCCGAGCTTTTCCAGATTGCGCAGATAAGGCTGCACGATCCGCTCGAACAGCGGCGAGACCAGCAGGAACTCGACCTTCATCTGCTGCCCGGTCTTCACATTGGTGAGGGCGCCGTCCTTGATCTCCCACCCGGCCGCCTTGAGCAGCTCGACCGCCTTGCGCAAATTGCTGCGCATGTCGTCCGGCGTGTTGTTCACCGGATTGCGATGGACATCGGTGAACACCTCAGGAGGAACCCCGTCCTTCACCTCGTTCAGGATCTCAAGCTCGCGGCCCTGCGGCAGCTCGGCGGGAGCCGCCAGCTCACTGTTCTGGAAGTAGCTGCCAACCCGCGCATACTGGCCATAGAACAGGTTCTTGTTGTTCCACTCGAAATCGAAGGCGAGGTTGAAGGCCTGGCGCACGCGGCGGTCGGCGAATTGCGAACGCCGCAAATTGAGGACGAAGCACTGCATCGGCTGCGTGCGCTTGATCGCGACCTCCTGCCGCTTGATGAAGCCGTCGCGCACGGCGCTAAAGTCGTAAGCGGTCGCCCAGTTCTTGGCGCTCGCCTCCTGC
>JAENXG010000242.1 GCA_016649675.1 Methyloceanibacter sp. | reverse complement strand
GCGCATGCTCACCCTCACGCTTCGCGGGCTCGAGCGGGACGGGCTCGTGACCCGCACCGTCTTCCCCACCATCCCGCGGCGGGTCGACTACGAATTGACCGACCTCGGCCGGTCGCTGTGGAAGCCCGTCGAGGCGCTGGGATTATGGGCGCGCCATCACCGCGCGAAGATCGAAGCCGCCAAATCCCGGTTCGATGAGCGCGCCAAAACCGACTGAGCGAAATCGGATTGAGGGCTGACCCTAAAACCGGTCCTTGCGCTTGCGGATCTCGCCGAAGATCTCTGAAAGTTCGCGCCCCTCCATGCCGAGCCGCTTCTGGATGGCCGGGCTCGTCGGGCGCAGGAAGGGGTTGGTTGCAAGCTCCTGTGCGATCGTCGTGGGCAGCGCGGGCTCGCCCTTCTCGGCCAGCTTTGCGGCCTCGGCGGCGCGCGCTTGCAGCGCCGCATTCTCCGGCTCGACGGTCAGCGCGAAGCGGCAATTGTTGTTGGTATATTCGTGGCCGCAATAGAGCTTGGTGTCGGGCGGGAGCTTTGCCAGCTTCTCGAGCGAGGACCACATCATCTTGGCGTCGCCTTCGAGCAGCTTGCCGCAACCGACCGAGAACAGCGTGTCGCCGACAAAGACGAGCTTGTCGTCGGGGAAGGAATAGCTGACATGGCCGCGCGTATGCCCTGGGGTCTCGATCACTTTGCCCTTGACGCTGCCGATCTCGACCGTGTCGCCGTCCTCGACTGTAACGTCGATGCCGGGGATCGAGCCCGCCTCCTTGGCAGGACCGATGATGGTGCAGCCGGTCATGCGCTTCACGATGGTGTTGCCGGCGGTGTGGTCATGATGATGGTGGGTGATGAGGATGTGGGTCAGCACCCAGCCTTTCTCGTGCAGCGCGGCGAAAAGCTCCTCGGCGTCAGGCGCGTCGATCGAGGCCGTCGCCTCGGTCGCCGGATCGTGCAGCAGCACACCGTAATTGTCGCTCCGCATGGGGAATTGGTGAACTTCTAGTCGTGCCATCGCGCGTTCCGCCGCCTTTTTCGTTCCGGGCGGACCGTAGCATCTCCGCAAAGGGGATTGAAATGGGGCCCGGGGAAGTTGAGAACGAACTCTAAACGCGGCAGCGTCAGGATCGGCCCATGCATCTCGACGCCATCGATCTCAAGGATTTCTATGCCTGCCCCCTCGGGCTTGTGGTGCGCCGGCTGCTTGGCGGGCGCGTGCGGGCGCGCTGGGGCGAGCTCAAGGGGCTAAGCGTCTTCGGGCTCGGCTTTGCCTCGCCCTATCTCGCCGCCTTCAGGAGCGAGGCGGGAGCCTTGGGCGCGCTGATGCCGGCCGATCTCGGCGCCGTCCTGTGGCCCGAGCAGGGGCAGTCCTTGAGCGTGCTGGTCGATGAGACCGAGCTGCCGCTCGATGACGAGAGCGCCGACCGCATCCTGCTCGTCCACATGCTGGAATGGTCGGAGAAGTCGCGCGCGCTGCTGCGCGAGCTGTGGCGGGTGCTGAAGCCCAACGGGCGGCTGCTCGTAATCGTCCCCAATCGCCGGGGCTTGTGGGCGCGGCTCGACACCACGCCGTTCGGCTATGGCAGCCCGTTCAGCCGCTCGCAGCTGGCGAAGCTCCTGAAGGAGGCCATGCTGTCGCCGGAGGACTGGGAGTACGCGCTCTACATGCCGCCCTTCAACTGGCGCATCCTGCTGCGCTGGGCGCTTTTCTGGGAGCGGCTAGGCCTCGTGCTGTGGCCCGCCTTCTCCGGCGTGATCATGGTCGAGGCGACCAAGCAGGTCTATGCCGCCGTCCCGGTGCGGGAGATGCGGAAAGTCCGCCGGCGGATCGTGCCGGTCCCTGCCGGCGTGACGCCACGCGCTACCCCAGCCACCTTGATCGGGAAGTGTTTTTCGCGTTGAAGCGCCGCAGCAAGCTCCATCCCTCCCCTCGATGGGGAGTGTGGCTCGGCCATAGGCCGAGGAGCCGGGTGGGGTATGGAGTTCGTGACGCCTAGCGCGACAGTAGGAACACCGCCTGCTCGCCGAACAGATTTTGCGCAAAGAGCGGCATCGCGAGGCCGAGCTTGGAGCCCGAGGCATTGAGCGCCACGGTGCGCTCGACCTTGGCGCCGACATCACCGCACAGATCCAAAAAGTCCTTGATGGTGCAGAGATGGATGTTGGGCGTGTCGTACCAGCGATCGGGGAGATTGTCGGTCTTCGGCATCTTGCCGCCGAACAGGAGCTGGGTGCGCACCCGCCAATGGCCGAAATTGGGGAAGGAGACCACGACGCGCTTGCCGATGCGGAGCAGCTGCTCGAGCACGTGACGCGGCGAGTAAGTGGCCTGGATGGTCTGGGAGAGGATGGCGAAGTCGAAGGCGAGGTCGGGGTAATAGACGAGATCGGTGTCGGCGTCGCCCTGGATCACCGAGAGGCCTTGCGCCACACAGGAGTTCACGCCGGCCTGGCTCAGCTCGATGCCGCGGCCGTCGACGCCGCGCTTCTCGGCAAGGAGGCGCAACAGCGTGCCGTCGCCACAGCCGATGTCGAGCACGCGCGCGTTCGCCGTCACCATCTCGGTGATGAGCAGAAGGTCGACGCGACTCGTGTCGGCGGCGCGGACCGTATGGGACGGCGTGGTGAGGTTCATGCCCGCCCTCTCGCATTCGGCGGGACGATACCGCGTTTCAGCGCCGCGGCGCTCAAAAAGCCCCTGATCGTATCGAACAGCTCGGGCTCATGCAGCAGGAAGGCGTCGTGGCCCTTGTCGGACTTGATCTCGACGAAGCTGACATTGGCGGCGACCGCGTTCAGCGCGTGCACGATCTCCCGGCTCTCCTCGGTGGGGAACAGCCAATCGCTGGTGAAGGAGACGAGGCAGAAGCGCGTGCGCGTGCCGGCAAAGGCATTGGCGAGCACGCCCCCATGGTCGGCGGCGAGGTCGAAATAGTCCATGGCGCGGGTGATGTAGAGATAGGAATTGGCATCGAAGCGATCGACGAAGCTCACGCCCTGATAGCGGAGATAGCTCTCCACCTGAAAGTCCGCATCGAAGCCAAAGGCGACCTTCTCCCGGTCCTGCAGGTTGCGGCCGAACTTCTGGTGCAGCGCCGCGTCTGACAAATAGGTGATGTGGGCGGCCATGCGCGCCACGGCGAGCCCCTTGCGCGGGCTCTTGCCCTGTTCGAGATAGCGGCCCTGGCACCAGTCGGGATCGGCCATCACCGCCTGGCGGCCGACCTCATGGAAGGCGATGTTCTGCGAGGAGTGGCGCGCGGCGCAAGCGATCGGCACCGCGGCGAACACCCGGTCCTTGTAGGTCGCGGCCCATTCCAGCACCTGCATGCCGCCCATCGAGCCGCCGAGCACGCAAAGCACGTCTTGGATGCCGAGATTATCGAGCAGCCGCGCCTGCGCCCGCACCATGTCGCGCACGGTGATGACGGGGAAGTCGGGCCCGTAAGCGTGCCCCGTCGCGGGATTGAGCGAGCTTGGTCCGGTCGAGCCCATGCAGCCGCCGATGACATTGGGGCAGAGCACAAAATAGCGGTCGGTATCGATGGGCTTGCCCGGTCCCACCATGGTCTCCCACCAGCCGGTCTTGCCGGTGACGGGATGGAGGTTCGCCACATGCTGGTCGCCGGTCAGCGCATGGCAGACCAGCACGAGGTTCGACTTCTCAGCGTTGAGCGTGCCGTAGGTCTGGTAGGCGATGGAGAAGGGCGTGAGCTCGGCCCCGCAGTCGAGCGGCAGCGGATCGTTGAAATGGACGATCGCGCTCTCCGGATTGGCGATCTGCGCCAGCCGTAAGGAATGGTCGGTGAAGGCTTGCGCCGTCGGGGTCTCGCTCATGACCTAGCCCACCTACTCCAACCCGCTGCCTCACACTCCGTCATTCCGGCGCAAGCCGGAATCCAGAAACACGCTCTAAGCACTCTCTCTCTGGATACCGGCTTTCGCCGGTATGACGACCAGAGGCAATCGCGAAGGCTCCGTCTCAAAGGATGCGGCCACCGTAGCATCCAAAATTATACAATTCGGCGTTAGCTAGGAGCTTGCCGTCGAAAGTCAATCTTTTCTTTGCCTTGGGCCGAGGAATGGCCCTATGAGAGGCCTTTCGCAACCCCCGCCGAGGAGCAAGATCAAAAT
>JAENXG010000129.1 GCA_016649675.1 Methyloceanibacter sp. | reverse complement strand
GGCGGGATCGAGGCGACCGTCGTTGGGCCGGCAATGAGAACATGCCCCTTTGTCAGGTCGAAGAACCGCGCCACATCGGCCTGATATTGCCATTCCTTGTTGCCCTCCCAGGGGAGCCTGCCGTTGAGCCCCAATTGCCCGTGCAGGCCTATGGCGCACATGGCGCGTATCTCAGCCGCCATTCTCTCCTCCTTTTTGATGTGGCGTCTGTCTCGTGACTTGCGACCTTATCGGTCGATGGCCTTTTGGCAAAGAGTCGTGCACATAGACCGCACTTCCATGACCCCCCGCCGATTCCCTCAAATTGACGTCGATCCTCGCCAAAGGCTGAAGGCGATCGGGCTTATGGCCCTGGCCACGGTCTGTTTTGCCGGGCTCGACTCCACGGCCAAATATCTTGTTGCGGTGAAGGGCGTCCCCGTGGCCGAGGTCACCTGGTTCCGCTTCGCAGGTCATGTGGTGTTCAGCGCCGTGGCGCTGTGGCCGTTCGCCTTCAAGCCGTCGCTCCGCTCGGCCAAGCCCCTGCTGCAGGTGTTCCGCTCCGCCCTCATGGTCGTGACGACCGGGTTCAACTTCGTCGCGCTCAGATATCTACAGCTCGACCAGACCATCACCATCTTTTTCCTCACGCCGCTCCTGGTCGCGGCCCTGGCGGGCCCTTTGCTGGATGAGTGGGTGGGCTGGCATCGCGTGCTCGCGATTCTTGCCGGCTTCCTCGGCGTGCTGCTGGTGATGCATCCGGGCTTCGGCACGGTGCACTGGGCCATGCTCTTCGTCCTGGTGGCGACGTTCGGCTATGCGCTTTACAACCTCGCCACGCGCTATCTTGCCGCTTTTGATCCGCCGGAGGTGACGCAGACCTACACGCCGCTCGCCGGCGTCCTGATCATGGCGCCGTTTGCCTTCGCCGCCTGGCACTGGCCGTCGGACGAAGCGGTCTGGGTGCTTCTCGCCTCGCTCGGTTTCTGGGGCGGACTTGGACATTGGCTCCTGATCCTCGCCCATCGCAGTGCGCCGGCGCCGGTGCTTGCGCCCTTTATCTATCTCGGGCTGCTGTGGATGTCGGCGGCCGGTTATTTCATTTTCGACCAGCTGCCGACGTTGTGGACTTTAGCGGGCGCGGCAATCGTGATCGTGTCTGGACTTTATCTGCTGGCGCGGGAGCGCATGGCGATGGGCGCGGCCAAAACCGGCCCGGCCTCCGATATCGCCACGCAGTAAATTCCTTAGGCTTCGGGATCGTCCTCGTCGCCCGTGTCGCGGTAGCGGCGGCGAAAATCATCGGCGAAACTGGCGAAGTGTCCCTCCTCGATGGCATTTCGGGCACGCGCCATCAGCTCCTGATAGAACTGGACATTGGCATAGGTGAGCAGCATGGCGCCCAGCATCTCGCCCGACTTCACCAGGTGATGCAGATAAGCGCGCTCGTATTGCGCGGCGGGACACGCGCTCTCGCTATCGAGTGGGGTCTGGTCCTCGGCATAGCGCGCATTGCGCAAGTTGAGCCGCCCACCCCAGGTGAAGGCTTGGCAATGGCGCCCTGACCGGGTCGGCAGCACGCAATCGAACATGTCGATGCCGCGCGCGATTCCGGCAAGCAGGTCCTCCGGCGTGCCGACACCCATTAAATAGCGGGGGCGATTCTCGGGCAGCACGGCGGTGCTCGCCTCAACCATGTCGAGCATCGCACTTTGCCCTTCGCCCACAGCGAGGCCGCCGACGGCATAGCCGTCGAAGCCGATATCGATCAGCGCGCGGGCGCTTCTCTCCCGCAAATCGGGATAGACGCTTCCCTGCACGATGCCAAAGAGCGCTTGGCCTGGCAGGGCACGCCCGGCGAAGGCGCGGCTGCACCGCTCGGCCCAGCGGAGCGACAGCTCGAGCGAGGCCTTGGCCTCCTCGCGCGTGGCAGGAAAGGGCGTGCACTCATCGAGCACCATCTGGATGTCGGCGCCGAGCAGGCATTGCACCTCGACGGCACGCTCCGGCGTGAGCTCTATGGTGGCGCCGTCGATATGGGACTGGAAGGTGACGCCTTGCTCCTCGATGCGGCGGAGCTTGGCCAGCGACATGACTTGGTAGCCGCCGGAATCGGTCAGGATCGGGCCGTCCCAATGCATGAATTTGTGCAAGCCGCCAAGCTTGGCGATGCGCTCGGCACCGGGCCGCAGCATCAGATGATAGGTGTTGGCGAGGATGATATCGGCGCCGCTCGCCGCCACGTCCTCGGGGAACATCGCCTTGACGGTCGCCCCGGTGCCGACCGGCATGAAGGCTGGCGTGCGCACGATCCCGCGCGGCGTCTGAATCGTGCCGGTGCGCGCCGTGCCGTCCCGCGCCTTGACCGCAAAGGCGAAGCGCTCGGTTGTCATGGGTGCCGCGCCGGGCTGAGCAGACAGGCGTCGCCATAGGAATAGAAGCGGTAGCGCTCCGCGATAGCGTGCGCATAGGCGCGCTGCATGAGATCGAGCCCCGAGAAGGAAGCGACAAGCATGAACAGGGTAGAGCGCGGCAGATGGAAATTGGTCAAGAGGCGATCGACGAAGCGGAAGCGATAGCCGGGCGTGATGAACAGACTCGTCTGATTGGAGAAGGGCATGAGCCTTCCCGTTTCGTCGGTCGCGCTTTCGAGCAGACGGAGCGAGGTCGTTCCGACCGCGACGATGGCCCCTCCTCGCGCCTTCACCGCGTTGAGGGCTTGGGCGGTCGCCGCGCTGACGAAACCCCGCTCCGGATGCATGTGGTGGCCTTCGGTGTCTGCCGACCGCACGGGGAGGAAGGTGCCGGGGCCGACATGGAGCGTCACGAAGTGACGCGATACGCCCCGCGCCTCAAGCTCGTGCATCAGGGCCTCGGTGAAATGCAGTCCCGCGGTCGGCGCGGCGACGGCGCCGTCCTCGCGCGCGAAGACCGTCTGATAATCGCATCTGTCGCGCTCATCGGCAGGCCTGCGTGAGGCAATGTAGGGCGGCAGCGGCATGGCGCCCTGAGCGGCAATCGCCTCGTCAAGAGCGGGGCCGGCGAGATCGAAGGCAAGCGTCACCTCGCCCTCCTCTCCCCGTTCCTCGACCGTCGCGGCAAGGGTTCCGAGCAGGCAGACATTGCTTCCCTCGCCGAACAGGATGCGGTCCCCTTCCCTAAGTCGTTTCGCGGGCCGCGCTAGCGCGTGCCAGCGATGGTCGCCGAGCCGCTCGATCAGGGTCAGCGAGACCTGCGCCGAGCTCTGCTCGCGTTCGCGCACACCCTTGAGCTCCGCCGGAATCACCTTGGTGTCGTTGAAGACAAGCGCATCGCCGGGGGCGAGCAGCTCCGGCAGCGTTGAGATCAGCCGGTCTGTCAACGGATGAGGCGCGCCGGGCTCGACCACCAGAAGCCGCGCGGCATCGCGGGGCACCGCCGGGCGAAGCGCAATCAAGTCCTCCGGCAGATGAAAGTCGAAGTCGTCGACGCGCACGACCGCGCGGCTAAGCGGCGTCGGCGGCGACCCGCACCGTCAGCATCTTGTCGGGCTTGGCCGGCGGCTCGCCGCGCGTGAGCTTGTCGACATTCTCCATGCCATCGATCACGCGCCCCCACACTGTGTATTGGCGATCAAGGAAGCTCGCATCGTCGAAGACGAAGAAGAACTGGCTGTCGGCCGAGTCGGGCGACTGCGCGCGGGCCATGGACACGGCGCCGCGGCTATGGGGCTCGGTGTTGAACTCGGCGCTGAGCTTCTGGCCAGAGCCGCCCCGGCCGGTCCCGGTCGGGTCGCCGGTCTGGGCCATGAACCCCTCGATGACGCGGTGGAAAACCACGCCGTCATAGAAACCTTTGCGCGCGAGCTCCTTGATGCGGGCGACGTGCTTCGGCGCAAGGTCGGGGCGCATCTCCACGGTCACGCGGCCTTTGGTCGTCTCGATGACCAGGGTGTCCTCTGGTTTGGCCATGGGAAATCTCCTTTGTTATCTGGGCGCGCTAGGGCTCGATCGTCGCCTTGCGGATGAAGTCGAGCTTGGGGAAGCTCTTTTCGAGATAAGCGTTGCCGCGCTGCTGGACGAGCCCCTGGTCGGGCCCCTGGCCGCGGGGTGCGCCCTCGCCATATTCCGCGTATAGCGCATCCACCACCTCCATGCCGGAGACGACCTTGCCGAACGACGCAAAGCCCTGATCGTCGAGGCCAGCGTTGTCGCCGAAATTGATGAACACCTGCGTCGTGCGCGTGTTGGGCCCCGCGGTCGCGAACGTGATGTTGCCGCGCTTGTTGCTCTCCTTGACCGGATCGTCCTTGATGTTGGCGTCGCGCCACACAGCCGCAACCTTCGAGTCGCCGCTGATGCCGAACTGCACCATGAAGCCGCTGATCACCCGGAAGAAGCGCGCGTCGTCGTAGAAGCCGTTCTTGACGAGATTGTAGAAGCGGTCGGCACCGTTCGGCGCCCAATCGCGATGCACCTCGACCACAAAGACGCCCTTGCTCGTGTCGAACTTGACCTTGTACACGGCGGGCGCCTTCTCGTTGAGGCTCGCGGGATTGGTGAGGTCGCCGGCGCGGCCTGCACCTGGCGAGCCGAGGACACCGAGCGCAAGCGCCGCTGCGAACAACACGATTGCCGGAATTCTCATGAGACCTCCTTGGGAAGACGGTTTTCCCGGCCGGACTAGCCGGGAAACTTCTTTTTGAGCGCCGCCGTCACGACGGAGGGCACGAAGGCCGAAACGTCGCCGCCCATTGCGGCAATCTGGCGGACAAGCGTGGCAGCGATATGCCGTGACTCCGGCGAGGAGGCCAGAAACACCGTCTCGATCTCCGGCGCAAGGGCCGCGTTCATGCCGGCCATCTGCATCTCGTAGTCGAAATCGCCGGCGTCGCGTAAGCCCCGGATGACGATCGAGGCGTGCGCCGCCTGCGCGGCAACGACCGTCAAATTGTCGTAGGTGGTCACCTGGAGTTTGAGCCCGATCTCCTTGGCCACAGGCTCCAGCACCGCGGAGGCAAGCTTGACGCGCTCCTCGGCGGTGAACAGCGGATGCTTGTCGTGATGGGTGCCGATGGCGATCACCAGCCTGTCGACGAGATGGCCCGCCCGGCGCACGATATCGACGTGGCCGAAGGTGACGGGATCGAAGCTTCCCGGATAGAGGCCAGTGCGCATGCTTCGTCCTCCAGACGCGATGGCCGCCAGCCTACCTAAAGGGGCCGGAGCGCCAGTCGCGGTGCGCCACCTTCTAGCCGCGCAGGTCCAGGATCGGCAAGGCCGCATATTTAGGGCGCGCGGCCAGCCGCCCAGTCGCACAAAGAAAAGGGCCCGGCAGTGCCGAGCCCTTCCGCACCCCAATGAATTTTATCGATTTACTTTATTTGGGCGGCTTGCGCGCTATGCCCAAAAATGTTGCCGAGATTGAAGCGGTAGCCGACGCCGGCGGAGAAGATCCAGGGATCGAGATCGGCATCGCCGACCACGTTGAGGCCGCCAAGCGCGGCACTGTTGTGCCAGGTGACCGTGGTATCGAGCCAGGTCTTCTTGACGTCGGCGTTGAGCGACCAGCCGTTGCCGAGCGAGATGTCGACGCCCGCCTGCAGCGTAAGGCCCCACGCATCGTCGATCTCGACGCTCGTTGCACCGAGCCGGTTCTGGCCGGTGCCGGTGTTGAAGAAATTGATATATTGCACGCCCGCGCCGACATAAGGCTGCCAATTGCCCATGCCCGTGAAGTGGTACTGCAAGGTCAGGTCGGGCGGGAAGATCCACGTGTCGGCGATCTCGCCGAGATTGGCGATGGACCCCTTCCCGTCGATCTCGTGCTTGGCGAAGCAGCAGAACAGCTCGGCCGAGAATTTGCAAGCCTTGCGGGGCGGTCAGGCCACGCTTCGTCCACACGCCTGATTTGATCGATATCAAGGCGCGATCTCGTTCCGCGCCCGACTTCTTATCCTCTGTTGATGGCTCCATTGCCTCAAGGGGGGAAAACCTTGGCCATGACATCGGACGTGAAGACAACACGGAGCGAGGCCCAATTAGGGGGCAGCGCGCTTTGCAGCGCGTCCAAGGGACGGGCGCTCTGCCAGGCCTCCACTGTGCTCGCGGCCCATGCCACCCCCTTACGCACCCGCCGCGGACAGGCTGTCGCCCTCATGTTCGAGGGGGGCGAGACGGCATTCATCGTCCGCGCGGGCGTCCTCACGCTGCAGGTGACCATGCCGGGGACGACGCGGCAGGTCGTGGCGATGCTTTTTCAAGGCGACGTGCTCAGATCGAGCTTTGCGCCGCCTTATGCCGAGGGAGCGCTTGTCTCGGCAGGCACGGGCGAGGTCTGGCGCATGCGCTGGACGGCGTGTGCAGAGCTTGCGGCGGGAGATCCGGCCATTGCGCTCTATTTCGATGATGCGTTGGCCAATCAGATGGCGCGCCAGGCAATCCACGCCGCGGCACTCGGCCGGTTCGATTGCGAGCAGCGGGTCGCGACCTTCCTGATCGAGCTTGCCTTGCGCACCGGAGTGAGCACCTCCGGCGGCGGCATCGTGTTCGATATGCCCTTCAACCGCACGGACATTGCCGATTATCTCGGCCTGAACCCCGATACGCTGTCGCGCATCATGTCGCGGTTGAGGACGTCGGGCCTGATCAGCCCTTCCGAGCGGAGCCGCGCCGTGGTCTCCGATCTTCGTGCGCTTGCGGCGCTCTCGCCGGCCGCTCGATCCCTGATCGAGATCCACGGTGACGGCCAAGGAGACCCGGCGGCTTGCAAGACGCTGTGACTGAGGGGCGAAAAAGGCGCCTACTCCGCCACGGCCTCTTCGCTCCCGTTCTCTTCGGGAATGTGCTCGACTGAGACCACGCGCTCGCCTTCTGCGGTGTCGAACACGATCACCCCTTGCGTCGAGCGGCCCACGATGCTGATGCCTTCCACCGGCACGC
>JAENXG010000012.1 GCA_016649675.1 Methyloceanibacter sp. | reverse complement strand
GGTGGCGCCGACCTGGGACGACATCAGCAAACTTGCCGTGATCGCCACCATCCGCACCATGCTCAACTATTTCCTGGCCAAGGATATCGCCGACTTCAGCGAAGCCAGGCAGGCGGCCGGAAATCCGCCCTCGAGCTAGACTCAAGGGCCCGCCCGAGGCCCTTGCCACGGCCTGTTCGCTGGACCCCTGCGCCGGAATGTGTTTGAGTCCCAATCATTCGTGGCCGCAGTTGCCCGAGGGCAAGGGCCTGCGCCATCCGGCACGTCTTCGGGGGTCGATGACGCCAAGGCCGGTAAGAGCGTCTGATTAGGGGTGCAGCGTTACCGCGATCTACTCCGGCCTTTTTGCGCGGACGCTCTCCCCTCATTGGGATTGAGGGATCTTGAGCAGACCAAGCGCGACGACAAAGCGATTCCAAATCTTCTTGATCAAGCCGTCCCATTACGACGCCGACGGCTACGTCGTGCAGTGGCTGCGCTCGACCATGCCGTCGAACTCGCTCGCCGCCGTCTTTAGCCTTGCCAAGGGCGCTGCCGAGCGGGAGCTGCTTGGCCCTGACCTTCCCATCGACGTCTACGCCATCGACGAAACCAATACCCGTGTACGCCCGCGCGACATCGCGCGCCTCATCGAGAAGAACGGGGGCCTCGGCCTGGTCGGAATCGTCGGCGTGCAGTCGAATGAATTTCCCCGCGCCGTCGACATCGCGCGGCCTCTGCGCGAGGCGGGCGTGCAGGTCTTGATCGGCGGCTTTCACGTGTCCGGCTGCCTTGCAATGCTGTCCGAGATTCCAGCCGACATCAAAGCCGCGCAAGAGCTCGGAATTTCCATTTACGCGGGCGAGGCCGAAGAAGGCTTCGAGGAAGCCATAGTGGACGCTGCGCGGGGTGAGCTTCGTCCGCTTTACGATCATATGAAGCATCTGCCGGACATCGGCGACATCGCCTCGCCACCCTTCCTGCCGGTCGACTTCGTCAGGCGAACGATTGGCAATGTGACGAGCTTCGATGCCGGCCGCGGCTGCCCCTTCCAATGCTCCTTCTGCACCATCATCAACGTGCAAGGGCGAAAATCACGCTATCGCTCCGCCGACAGCGTCGAGCAGATCATCCGCATGAATTATGCTCAGGGGGTCAATCGCTTCTTCATCACCGACGATAATTTTGCCCGCAACAAGGATTGGGAAGCGATCTACGATCGGATCATCAAGCTGCGCGAAGTGGACGGCTTGAACCTCGGCTTTTGTGTCCAGGTCGACACGCTCTGCCACAAGATCCCGAACTTCATCGATAAATCGCGCCGCGCCGGCGTCACCCGCGTGTTCATCGGGCTCGAGAACATCAACCCGGCGAATTTGATCGCCGCCAAGAAGCGGCAGAACAAGATCACCGAGTACCGCAAGATGCTGCTCGAATGGAAGCGGGTGGGCATCATCACCTACGCCGGCTACATCCTCGGCTTTCCCAACGACACGCCGGAGTCGATCCGCCACGACCTGGAAATCATCAAGAAAGAGCTGCCGCTCGACATGCTCGAGTTCTTCGTGCTCACGCCGCTGCCGGGGTCTGAGGACCACAAGGTGCTGCATGAGAAGGGGGTCTGGATGGACCCGGACATGAACAAATACGACGTCGAGCACGTCGTCACCGCCCACGCTAAGATGACGGCGGCCGAGTGGGAGGGCGTCTATCAGACGGCCTGGGGCATCTACTACACCGACGATCACCTCGAGACCATCCTCCGCCGCGCCTATGCGAGCGGGATCAACATCCGCTCGCTGATGCCGGTGCTTTTCTGGTTCTCGAGTGCCGTGCCGATCGAGAAGCTGCATCCCCTGCAATGGGGTATCTTCCGCCTCAAATACCGCCGCGAGCGCCGCTCAGGCCTGCCGCTGGAATCGCCCATCGTCTTCTATGGCCGATACGCCGCGGACATCGCCCGCAAGACCGTGCTGATCGCGCGCCGCTGGTGGCACCTCAAGTCGATCGTGCGCAGGATCGAGGCGGACCCGAACGCCAAGCTCTACATGGACGGATCGCTGACGCCGGTGGCCGAGGAAGATGCCGACCATATGGAGCTCTACACCCAGAACGACGCCGCGCGCGTGGCGGTCGAGCGCGAGCACCGGGTGGCGGGCCATCGCGGCCATGGGGCTGTGGGGAACGGCGCCGCCACGAACGGGCATCATCATGGCAACGGCCATGACGCAGGCCACCACGATCACCCCACCCACGACGAGGCTCGCCCCGTAGCCCCCCTGCCGGCTTGAAGCGAAAGCTGGAGTAGCCGCGCGCGGGTTCCGGCAGCCCTAATTGCCGCCGCCAAGCGCGCGGCTGATGACGTCAGCTAGGCCGCCGGGCCTCCGGCGAAACCAGCCCCGGGGCTGCTCGTCCTGGTAGCCGGCATCCACCTCCCCGGGTGGACCAGGCGCGGCAGTGACCGGCGCAAGATATTGGGCCTTCATCCACCCCGTCGCGGCGCTTTGCGGATCGGTCACCTCGACCCAGTTCTCATAGTGCGACACGACCTTGAGGCCGCGGCCATAAGGAAAGGCGAACAGCATGGGAGCATCGTCGGAGGCGGTCGCATACATGCCTGCGCCCGAGACCAGAACCTGCACCCACTCGTCGGGGGCTTCCCCGGGCGCGCCCGGCGGCAGCGCATTCGGATCGGCGGCGTCAGCGCCCTCTCCCGGCGCCACGGGCTGCGATGGATCGGTGCCTTCCCGCGGCCATGCCGCCATCCGATCCGGAGGACCGGGGCGCTCCTGCGGCGGCCCCGCCATAGGAGCGGAGGCGTCGGCGCCTTCTGCCGGCGGCAGCGGTGTTGCGTCTGATGAGTCGGGGCCGTCGGTCGCAGGCGCGCCGGCATCAGGGGCGCCCTCGGCGCTCTGTTCCGCAGCGTCAGCGTCTTGGGCGCCGGGCTCCGGTGCCGCGGTCTCGACCGGAGCGTCAGGAGCTGTCTCGACAGGCGCTGCCTGGGCCGGGAGGGGCTCGACCGGCGAGAGCTCGTGCTCCTGCGGAGCGCTCTCTCCGGGCGCCGCCGCAGGCTGAGGCGTTGCGAGTTTCTGCTCGTAGGCGAGCGGACGGGGCGGCGCGCTCGTCGTCCGCTTGACCGTGGGCTGCGGGCTCAGGATCATGAAGATAGCGCCACAGGCGATGGCGCCGAGGGCCAAAAGCGAAATGATAAGCCGTTTGATGGCAAGCCTCCGGTTTAGCGCCCCGCCATTAGGAGCGAAAAAGGCGGCAACAGCGTGGCTTCACGCCACTTTTATCGGTCGGTTAAGCTTAATTTAGGGTGAACTGTCAAAGCGGCAAGAGCGTCGGAGCGAAAAGGCCGAATCCAGCAAGGACTAGTCCCACCCACCGAGGCCGAGCGCGCCATAGGCAAGCCACCCGACGCCAAGGATGATGGAGGCCGAGGCGAGCACGACGTGGCTCGAAAAGCCCCAAGGCACACCTGCGTTTCCAGCGTGAAATGTGCCGCTTCTTGCGACGGCTAGGCGCGGCTCGCGCTCATGGATAGGATGCAAGTGAGCCACCCCCCGCCCTGCCGGACCACCCCATGCTCTCCTACAAGGAATACGACAACGCGCAGGCTGTCGAGATCGTGCTCAAGGGCCGCGTGTCGACGGAAGAGTTCGACACCATCGCCAAGAAGCTCGAAGCCTTCATCAAGCGTCACGGCCAAGTGCGCGTGCTCGAGGTGATCCAGGACTTCGAAGGCATGGATGCAGGCGCCTTCTGGCACGACGTGAAGTTCAGTCTACGGCATCTGCACGATTTCAGCCGGCTTGCGGTCGTCGTCAATCCCGACGTGCATCATCTCTGGTCGGCCCTCGTTGCGCCCTTCATAAGCTGCGAGGTCGAGCATTTCCCGCCCGACGAGGTGGATGCTGCCCGCGACTGGCTGATGTGGCCCGAGGGCGCCGCCGACGTTTGAGCTACTGCGCGGGTTGCTTCGGCTGCTCGGCGGGCGGGGCCGGCTGATCCTGGATCGACTGCAGATATTCGATGATCGCCTCGACATCGTGCGGGCTGAACACGAAGATCGGCATGTCCGGATGGCCCGAGACGATACCCTCGGCAAGGGATTCGGCGAGATCCTCGATCGGGTATTTGCTGGACAGGGTGCGGAACGGCGGCGCCGGAGGATGCGGGCTGTCGCCCTCCTTGCCGATGGCATGGCAGCGCGAGCAATTCTCCCTGACGAGCGCTTCTCCCTTGTCGGTGAGGTCCTTTTGCACCGCTCCGGCCGGCGTGGCGGCGAGCCCAACAAGCATGGCGGCGCCCACAGCAGAAGCTAGCGCGCCGAGCCGCCTTGCCCGACTACCCTCGCCTCGCTGATGCCTGATCACCCCGTCACCCTCATGCCTTATCGCCACGTGCAATAGCCGACGGCCGCGCATCCTTGATGCCCCTCAACACATGAAAGGCCGCCAGCACGCGCCAAGCTGTGCCCCCACGGCCTTCGAGAGCACCTTCGCGCCAACGAAGCCGCGTGAGTGAACACTCGATTTCCGGCCCTGAACTTCGCCTTGCTCCAGGCCCGCCAAGCCTAGAGCATGATCCGGAAAAGTGGGAACCGATTTTCCGAGGCGAAGTGCTCTAATGGCTCGGCTCGTGCCTCAACCGCTCCATCTCATCCTTGAGACGCAATTTTTGACGCTTCCAATCCGCGATCTTGAGCGGGTCGGCCGTCGGCCTCGCCTGCTCTTCTTCGATCTTGCGATCCAATGCGCGGTGCTTCTCCGACAACTCCACGATGTGTGCGTCAAGCGCCATATTCGGACCTCCATAGCAGTTGGTCTCGGGCCATCTATTGTGTCAAATCGACAACGATTTGTCTAATGCTGCCCTGCGGTGTGCTGTCACTCCTTGCGGCATGTCAATAACGCACCACGCGTTGCAATGTGCTCAAGGCCTTGCGCGACTGCCGGTTCGCCGCGATACTTCCGGCCGTCCCGAGGGGCAGGCAGGGAGCAGGGGACGTCCGATGGAGAGCGAGGAGATTCGCGAACTCCGGACGATGCTGCTCAGGCTCAAGCAGGAGCATCGCGACCTCGACAGCGCCATCAATGCACTGGAAGAATCGGGCCGAGCCGATGCGCTCCAGCTCAAGCGGCTCAAGAAGAAGAAGCTGTCTCTCAAGGACGAGATCGCCCGCATCGAGGATCAGCTTCTCCCCGACATCATCGCCTAACCGCGGCTCCCCCCTCCCCTAAGCTACCGAGAATCTTGAGACTTACCTTGCCAAGCAGAGGCGCGACCCTATAATCCCGCGCTTTCCGCCGCCCCGGCCTGTTCTTCCCCGTGAGCTTAGGATGAGCGTTGTGAAGCCCGTCGTCGGCATCATCATGGGCAGCCGCTCGGACTGGCCAACGCTGAAGGCCGCGGCTGACGTGCTGGATGCCCTGAAAGTGCCTTACGAGACCCGCGTCGTCTCAGCCCACCGCACCCCGAAGCGGCTTTACACCTATGCCACAAGCGCGCGGGAGCGCGGGCTGAAAGTCATCATCGCCGGCGCCGGCGGGGCGGCGCATCTTCCCGGCATGACCGCCTCGATGACGGAGCTGCCGGTGCTCGGCGTACCCATCGAGAGCCGCGCGCTGAAAGGCCTCGACAGCCTGCTCTCCATTGCCCAGATGCCGGCCGGAGTGCCGGTCGGCACGCTTGCCATCGGCGAGGCCGGCGCCACCAATGCCGGAATTCTAGCCGCGCAAATTCTTGCCCTCAACGATGCGCGCCTTGCCGCCCGCGTTGCGGCCTGGCGCGCGGCGCAGACCGAATCCATAGCCGAGGCGCTCGAGGATAATGCCTGAGAGCCCGCTGCCCCCAGGCAGCACCATCGGCATTCTCGGTGGCGGCCAGCTCGGCCGCATGCTCGCCATGGCGGCTGCGAGGCTGGGCTTGAGGACCCACATCTATTCCGACGAGGCGAACGCGCCCGCCTTCGATGTCGCAGCGATAAGCACGGTCGGCGCCTATGAGGACAAAGAGGCGCTCGCGCGATTTGCGGGCGCCGTCGACGTGGTGACCTGCGAGTTCGAGAACGTCCCGGCCGAAACGCTGGAGGCCGCGGCGCGCGTCGCCCCCGTCTTCCCTCGCGCCAAATCTTTCGCTGTCGCGCAAGACCGTCTCGCCGAGAAGGACTTCATGCGCGGGCTTGGCATCGCGGTCGCTCCCTATGCGCCGGTCGATACGCTCGATGATTTGCGCGGAGCTCTTGCCCGCGTGAAGTTCCCGGCGCTGCTCAAGACCAGGCGGCTCGGCTATGACGGCAAGGGACAGGTCCTGATCCGCGCCGAGGCTGACGCAGCGGCGGCACTCGAAGCCATCGGCCACGCGCCGGCCGTGCTCGAAGGCATGGTGCTGTTCGAGCGCGAGGTGTCGGTCATCGCCGTGCGCGGGCAGGACGGTGCGTTTAAGGTCTACAATCTTATCGAGAACGTCCATCAGAACGGCATTCTCGCCATCAGCCGCGTGCCCGCGGAGAGCCCCGCCGGCATCGTCGCCGAGGCGACCAGCATCGCCGCCAAGATCGCCGAGGCGCTTGGCCATGTCGGCGTGCTCTGCGTGGAGCTGTTCCAGCGCGAAGGCGAGAGGCCCGATCTCATCGTCAACGAGATCGCGCCGCGGGTGCACAATTCCGGCCATTGGACGCTCGACGCCTGCGTCATCAGCCAGTTCGAGAATCATATCCGCGCGATTGCCGGATGGCCGCTCGGAGACACCGCGCGCCACAACGACGCCGTGATGACCAATCTGATCGGCTCCGACGTCGAACGCTGGCGCGAGTTCGCCGCCCAGCCGGCGACCGCCGTCCACCTTTACGGCAAGGCAGAAGCGCGACCGGGGCGCAAGATGGGCCACGCCACGAGGCTTTATCCTAAGACCTGAGGAGTCGGCACATGAAGTGGATGTTGCTTGTGCTCATTTTCGGGACGATCCCGGTCAAGACCGGGCTCCTCTTCGACAGCATTGAAGACTGCCTGAAGGCCGAGGAGACGATGCGGAACGAGTACACGCGGGTCTACAATGACTGGCACGCTTGGGCAGAGGCACACCCCAAGGACGCCGATTACCCCGACAGTCAAAAGTTCATGTGGCGGCGTGACGGCATGGAGACGACCGCCACATGCATCCCCCACGCCCAGCGTGACGTTTCTCCGGACTGAGCCATCTGGACAATCCACGGCCCTTCTGTTAGAGGAAATTCGGATGCGGGACCTTGGCCGGTTCAGGCCAGGGTCGGATTTGGCCCCCGCGTCCAATCCTAAAATCAACGGCCAATCGGAGATGAGAGCGCGTGCAAGTCGTCGTTCGCGATAACAATGTCGATCAGGCCCTCAGGGCACTGAAGAAGAAAATGCAGCGCGAAGGCATCTTCCGCGAGATGAAGCTCCGTAACTATTACGAGAAGCCGTCGGAGAAGCGCGCCCGCGAGAAGGCTGAGGCCATCCGCCGCGCCCGCAAGCTCGCCCGCAAGAAGGCGCAGCGCGAAGGTGGCGGTGGCGTCGGAGCAACCGCCGCCGCCGCATCAGCAGCAGCACGCCCACGCGGCCGCCGCTAGACTAAATCCAATGGAATTGAGTGGTCATGCCCGGGGCGCAAGCCCGCGGGCATCGATTCTATTTCAAGCTCACCTGTCCTCGACATTGGCCGCCGCGGCGATCTCCACCTGACGCCCTGCCTTCATGACCGGCACCGGCCTCAGACTGTCGAGGAAGCCATGCACCTTCTCCCAGGCGCCCCGCTCGAATAGGTCGTTGTGACCCGCCTGTGGCAGAACCACCATGCTCTTCGGCTCGTTGGCGCGGTGATAGACGCGGCGCGCCTGGTCGAGAGGGATGATGTTGTCCCGGCCGCCATGGACGATGAACAGCGGCACCTTCACCTCGGCAATGCGATCGAGGGTGCGATACTGATCGACCATGATCAGCTTTAGCGGCAACACCGACCACATCAATTGACCGACATCGACACACGACGTGAACGGCGCTTCGAGCACGAGCGCCTTCACCTGGCGCTGCAGGCTGAGCCGCGTGGCGACCGCGGTCCCGAGGGATTCGCCGTAAGCCAGGATATCCTGGGGAGCGACCCCGAGCCCGCGCAGGCAATCATAGGCGCTGACCGCGTCGGCCGCGATCCTCGCCTCGGTCGGCCTGCCCTCTGAGCCGCCATAGCGGCGGTAGTTGAGCATGAACACCCCATAGCCGTCGGACCCGATGGTTGCGATCTTGCCGGCGCGGTTGGAGACGTTGCCGCTATTGCCGGTGAAGTAGAGAAGTGTCGGCTTCGGCCCGCGCGCCGGCAGATACCAGGCGATGAGCTTCGTGCCGTCGGCTGCCTTGAAGACGATCTCCTCGACGCCGGAGAGGCCCGCATCCTTGGGGGCAACTCTCGTGCGGTCCGGGATGTAGATGAAATAGCGATGGAGCAGGCGGCCGATGATCAAGATCAGCGCGAAAATCCCTACGAACGAAAGTAGAAGGTTCAGCATGGCTCAAACAATACCTTTCGAGTCATTTCCATTGAATGGCGAGAATCCGACTATCCTAATTTTGATGAATGCAACTTGAATGACCTGTTCATGCACGGTGCTAATCTTTCGGAAACCATCGGCGAGGCGGGGGTTCAAAACGACACGCAAGCCTGCTGGATCACGACGCCGACCCCTTGCTGCTGGAAGCGTTGCTTGTAGGCGGTGATGATGGCGTCGAGTTTCTCCTTCACCTCGGCGTCGGCCGGCACGATGAGTCGCACGTCCTTGCTTGGCTCCTTGACGATGGTGTTCCGCTCTTTGTCCTGCCATTGACCCGTGACATCGAGCACCGTGAGCCCTTCGGGAAAGCGGGGCGTGATCTCGCTTGCCACAAAATCCGCCCAAAGCCCCTCGCTCACCCCGAGCTCGCCGCCGATATTCCGCCCGAACATGAGACTGATCTCGAGCATGGGCTTCTGCGGATCGCTGCAGGCAAGCCCTTGCGCCCAGGCCAGCGTTGTCATGATCAAGAGGGCGCAAGCTCCGGCCCCCCAGAGGAGAAGACTGCGCATATTTCAGTGAAAGCCCAACCCAGTTTTAAGCTTATCGTCTGACCAATGCGCGAGGCAACTAAAGGATGAGGATACAATGCCTCATGCCGCAGGCTACCCAGGTCGCTTATAGTGGGGAATTAAGCCGGAGTTGGACGATTCTACGTTAGCTTTGAGGCAGTTAACCTTGACCAGGTGCCTCAGAGCGCCTTGGCGATCTCTTCAGTCATCTTCTTGGCGTCGCCGAGCGCCATCATGGTGTTGTCACGGTAGAACAGCGGGTTGTCGATCCCGGCATAACCAGACGCGAGCGAGCGCTTGTTGAAGATCACGGTGCCGGCCTTCCACACCTGTAAGACCGGCATGCCGTAGATGGGCGATTTGGGATCGTCCTCGGCGGCCGGATTGGTCACGTCGTTGGCACCGATTACGTAAGCCACGTCGGCTTGCGCGAACTCGCTATTGATGTCCTCGAGCTCGAACACCTCATCATAGGGGACATTGGCCTCGGCGAGCAGCACGTTCATGTGCCCCGGCATGCGGCCCGCCACCGGATGGATCGCATATTTGACCTCCACCCCTTCCTTCTTCAGCTTGTCGGCCATCTCGCGCAGCGCGTGCTGAGCTTGCGCCACCGCCATGCCGTAGCCCGGCACGATGATCACCTTGGCGGCGTTCTTCATGAGGTAGGCCGCATCCTCGGCCGAGCCGAGTTTCACCGGCTTCTGCTCGCCGCCCGCGGCAGGGCCTGCGACCTCGCCGCCAAAGCCGCCGAGGATGACGCTGATGAAGGAGCGATTCATCCCCTTGCACATGATGTAGGAGAGGATCGCGCCCGATGAGCCGACCAGCGCGCCAGTGATGATGAGCGCCGTATTGCCGAGGGTGAAGCCGATGCCGGCTGCCGCCCACCCCGAATAGGAGTTCAGCATCGAGATGACGACCGGCATGTCGGCCCCGCCGATCGGCACGATGATCAGCACGCCAAGCAGGAACGAGAGAAGCGCGATCGCCCAGAAATAGATGGCGACCTGCGCCTGACAGAACATGACAATGCAGGCGACGAGTGCAAGCGCCAGCCCGATATTGAGGATGTGCCGGCCTTGAAGGATGATCGGCTTGCCCGACATGCGGCCCGAAAGCTTGAGGAAGGCGATGATCGAGCCGGTGAAGGTGACGGCGCCTATTGCCGTGCCGAGCGACATCTCGACCAGGCTGGCGGTGTGGACGGCGCCGGGGCTGCCGATGCCGAAGGCCTCAGGCGCATAGAATGCGGCCGCCGCAACGAGCACGGCGGCAAGACCGACCAGAGAATGGAAGGCCGCCACCAGCTCCGGCATCGCCGTCATCGGAATGCGCCGCGCGATCACCGCGCCGATACCGCCACCGATGGCGATGCCGCCCGCGATCAGCGCCCAGGTGAGTGCCGTCTCGGGTCGAGCCACAGCGAGCGTGGTGACGACGGCAATCGCCATGCCGGCCATGCCGAGATAGTTGCCCCGCCGCGAGGTCTCGGGCGACGACAGGCCCCGCAGCGCCAGGATGAAGAGGACGCCCGAGGCGAGATAGAGCAGCGCGCCGAGATCTGCGTTCATTTCTTTTTCTTCTGATACATGGCGAGCATGCGCTGGGTGACGAGAAAGCCGCCGAAAATGTTCACGCTCGCCATGACCAGCGCGACGAAACCGAACAGCTTGGCAAGGACATGGCCGCTTGACCCAACCGCGTCGGCAGCCTCGACGGCGACGGCTAGGAGGGCCCCCACCACGATCACCGAGGAGATGGCGTTGGTTACCGACATCAGCGGCGTGTGCAGGGCGGGCGTCACGCTCCACACCACGTAATAACCGACGAAGATCGCGATCACGAAGATCGAGAAGCGGTACACGAAGTCATGCCCGCTTTCTTGCTGGGCCGCTTCCTGCGCGTAAGCCGTGCCCATTAACGCGCCTTCCGCGAAAATGGCGCACGCGATCATGGCGAGCGCGAGCCATGCGGTTCGTGCCCTCATGCCTTGCCTCCCTTTGGTTGGCGCTTGGGGGCGGCCTTGTTCGCCTCGCCCTTGGCGCTACCGTTGGCCGCTTCCTTTGCAGGCGGGGCGTTGCCGGGGCTCGCCGCCTTGCCGAGCCGCTCGGCGATCATCGCGTTCACGATCGCGCCGTTCCGCGCAATCAGCGTGCCTTTGACGAGCTCGTCGTCCCAGTTGATGGCAAGCGTCTTCTTCTCCTTGTCGATCAAGGGCTCCACGAAAGCCTGCAGGTTCCGCGCATAGAGGCTCGAGGCATTCACCGGCACCGAGCCCGGCAGATTGAGCTTGCCGAAGATGCGCACGCCGTTGTGCGAGACGATCTCCCCTGGCCTCGCCAGCTCGGCATTGCCGCCGCGCTCGACCGCAAGATCGACGATGATTGAACCGGGCCGCATGCTCTCGATCATCTCCTTGGAGATGAGCTTCGGCGCCGGACGTCCCGGGATCAGTGCCGTGGTGATGACGATGTCCTGGTTCTTGACGTGCTCGGCCACAAGCGCGGCCTGCTTCTTCTTGTAGGCGTCGGACATCTCTTTGGCGTAGCCCGCCGCCGTCTCGGCCTGCTTGAATTCCTCGTCCTCGACGGCGATGAATTTGGCGCCGAGCGAGGCCACCTGCTCCTTGACGGCCGGGCGCACGTCAGTCGCGGTGACGATGGCACCGAGCCGGCGCGCCGTGGCGATGGCCTGCAGCCCAGCAACGCCCACGCCCATGACGAACACCCGCGCGGCGGGAACGGTGCCGGCCGCCGTCATCATCATCGGTAGCGCGCGCTCGAAGGCAGCCGCCGCATCCACCACCGCCTTGTAGCCAGCGAGATTCGATTGGGACGACAGCACGTCCATGCTTTGCGCGCGGGAGATGCGCGGCATCAGCTCCATGGCGAACAGGGCAACGCCGGTCTTGGCGAGCGCATCGAGGCCGTCGGCGTCGGAGAAAGGATCGAGCATGCCGATCAGGGCGGCACCCTTTTTCATGGACTTGACGAGAGCGGGGGTGGGACGCCTGACGGTGAGCACGATATCGGCATCGGCAACCGCCTCGGCGTCGCTCTTGGCGATCTTGGCGCCGGCGGCGCTGTAATCCTGGTCGGGGAAATGAGACCGGAGGCCCGCGCCCGAGCGCACCGTGACGGTCGCGCCCGCTTTGAAGAGCTTCTTGACGGTCTCGGGCGTCAGCCCGATGCGCGGCTCGTCCTCTCCTTCGGCGGGCACGCCAATCGCAATCATCGTGGCTCCGTAGCTCCGCGAATACGCCAGGCGCAAGGCTAGCGCCCTTGCGAACTCAAGTCGAAATTAAAGGGAGGCGGCCAGGCGGAAAGAGTGACGCGGGGTCAAACCACAAAAATGTAGAGAAGCGCCATCAGCACGACCACACCTACTATGGTGTAGAGCGTCAACTTCGTGAACAGCTTGTAGGTATTTTGATGCTCGGCGTAGTCCATGGCCGCATGGCCCTCGGCGGGATCGATGTGCATTCCACTCCCCTCTTAAGCCCGAATTGTTGCTCTCCCCCGCGCAAATACCATAAAGCCTGCGGCGCGGGCAATCCGGGCAGTCATCCTTGGGGGATTGCTGCTGTGCTTCCGACCCCCTCCGGCAGGGGCACTTGGGCTGCGGTGAAGGCCTCAAGCTGGCGTCCCGCCACCTCCGCCAGATCGGACCCGGCGATGGTGTCCTCGAACAAGCGGTGAAAATTGAGCTCGGCGTTGAGGTGCAAAAACACGCCGCCGAGCCCGATCGCCGCCCGGTCCATGAACACGAACTCGCGCGGGACCCTGACCGGCCCCTTCTCGCGCAAGCCCTGATGCACCTTGAAGGCCTCGCCCCGCCCATACATGCCGGGGCTGACCTCGTCGGCGATGGTGCGCACCCGATCGTCGAGCATCGGGCCGTAGATGAACTTCGCCCAGATATTGAGGATGTCGATCAGCTCGTTGGAGAGCCCGCCGAAACCCCAGGTCTCATAAGCGTGCACGACGAGCGCGCGGTCGTTTCGCAGCAGCCCGTGATAGAGGTCGATCACCCCTTGGATGAATTTCGGGGCGAAGCTGCGCATGCAGCCATAGTCGAGGAGGTTGATGCCCGACGCCCTCCCCTCCCCATCCTCGAACACGGTGTAGTTGCCGAGATGCGGGTCGCCGTGGATCACCCCATAATGGCTGAACGGGTACCACCAGGCGCGGAACATGGCGCGAGCGATTTGGTTGCGCTCTTCCAGCTTGCGGTCGCGATAGTCGAGGAGTCGCTTTCCTTCGAGCCATGTCATGGTCAAGAGCCGCTTGGCGGAAAGCGCGGGGACCACCTCCGGCACGCGGATGAGCTTGTCATCCTTGAAGATCAGCCCATAGAGCCGCATGTGGCGGCCTTCGAGATCGTAGTCGAGTTCCTCGCGGAGACGCGCCGCGATCTCCTTCAGCATCTCCGAAGTCTCGATCGCCGGGCTCATGCGGGCGTGGATGGAGAAGAGGACGCCGAGCTGGACGAGGTCCGCCTCCACCGCCGACTGCATGTCGGGATATTGCAGCTTGGCGGCAAGCGCGCGCCCGTCATGGCCCTTGGCTCTATGCACCTGCCCAAGTGAGGCAGAGGCCGCCGCCTCGTGCGCGAAGCTGGCGAACTTGGCCTCCCACTCTGGCCCAAGCTCCGCCGCCATGCGCCTGCGCACGAAGGGCCAGCCCATGGGTGGCGCCTGGCTCTGCAGCTGGCCGAGCTCGGCGGCATATTCGGCCGGCAGCGCCTCGGGGATGGTGGCGAGCAGCTGCGCCACCTTCATGATCGGCCCCTTCAAGCCACCTAGCGCCGCGGCGAGCGAGGCCGCGTCCCTGCCGCGCTCCGGGTCGAGCCCGAACAGGCGCCTGCCGGCGATGCGCGCCGCAACCCCGCCGACATTGGCGCCGACGGATGCGTAGCGCATGGCGCGAGCCGTGAACCTGTTCTTCTCCTTGTCGGATGGCCGATCGTTCATGGACGCCGTGGCAACTTCACTCTGAGGTAAGGTCCCCCTCATATAGGAGCCCGAACCAAGATGCGCCCGCGGGCGCCCGCATTTCCCCGCTTGCGGTCACGCATCGCCCTTGCCAAGCCTGCTCAGCCTTGAGGAGAATGGAATTGCCTCAGCCACTCGGCGGAGTCATTCTTTCGTCGGAGGACACCCCCATGATCATGCGACCGCTTTTTGCGCTTTCCGTAGCTCTGCTGTGGGCCTCACCAGCCTTCGCGGTGGTTGAGACCTCGGTCGAGGTGTGGAAGTCGGCGACTTGCCGATGCTGCGGAAATTGGGTGAAGCATCTCGAGGCGAACGGCCTTGCTGTAACGGTGAACGCGACCGAGCCCTTGGCGCTTCAGCGCCTGAAGGCAGAAGCGGGCGTGCCTGCGAAGCTTGCCTCCTGCCATACCGCCAAGATTGAGGGCTATGTCATCGAGGGCCATGTGCCTGCGACGGATATCAAGCGCCTGATCGAAGAGCGGCCCGAGGGTCTCGGGCTGACCGTTCCTGGCATGCCGGTCGGCTCGCCGGGGATGGAGCAAGGCGCCGAGAGTGAGCCTTACGACGTGCTGCTCATCAAGAAGGACGGCACCACGGAAGTCTTCGCCCGGCACTGAGCGCCGATCTCGAGAGCGCGAGCATTCATTCCTTGCCGAGATCGCTCAGGGCGTCGCGATAATTTCGCAGCGCCTTTTGGGCCACCTCCAACTCGGCCTCGAGCGCGAGCGTTGCCAGCGACTTTGGCCGCCATTTTCCACTCGCGAAGAACAGAAGCACGAGGATGACGATGGGCGTCAGAAAGTCGGTGACCATGATCGGCCCGGCATTGCCCGGAGCGAAATTGCCCGTCTCGGCGATATCCCTGATGTGAATGACGCCGGCGCCCACGAGAAAACAGGACCCGGCAATCGCTGCGGCGAGCCGCGCCTCGAAGCCCCTGAACGCGGCATAGAGCGAGGCGAGCCCGAGACCGAGATTGGCGACACCGACCTCGTATTGGAACGGAGTGTCCGCCCAGCCGATCGCGCGTGCCGCCTGCTCGGGGAAGAACACGTGGCCGATAAACGCCCATAGTCCCTGCAAGCCGAGCGCGAAGACGAACAGATAACGGAGCAGCCGGTCGATGACGAAGCCGCGCTCGATCGGGCGCGGCCCCCGCCATATCGCCACGCCGGCGCAGCCGAGCGCCGCGACCCAGAGGAGAATGGGGACGAGCGATACCTGCGTCATCTCAACGAAGCTCCTGCTGCGTCCGGCCAGTTATCGCGAATCCACCGGGTCAATCCATCTTCGTCAACCTCGCCGGCGGCCACGGCGAGCACGATAACGACGGCATCTGCCTCGGGAACGACGAAATCAATATCGTTGAGACCCAAGAAGGTCACCATCGCCAAAAAAGCGATCCGTTTGTTACCGTCGACGAAGGCATGGTTTCGCGCGAGCCCGAAGCCGTATGCCGCAGCCAGCGCTGCAAGGTCTTCGCTCCCATAAGCATATTTGTTGAGCGGACGACCGAGCGCCGATTCCAGCAACCCTTGATCGCGAAGCCCGGGAGGGCCTCCAAACTGCCGAAGCTGCTCATCATGAATTGCGACAACGAGGTCAATCGAGAGCCAAATTGGCTCTGTCACTTGGCAAGCTCGCGGAGCGCGTTCCGATAGGTGCGCATGGCCTTGCGGGCGATCTCCATACCCCGCTCGAACGTTGGGTCATGGGGAACAAGCTTGATACCGCCCTCAGCCAGCTCCGTGACGAACAACACGTCGCCCTGCTTAAGCTGAAGCTTGGCCAGCAGCTCCTTGGGGAAAATAAGACCCGTCGAGTTTCCGATTTTCTTGACTTCGATCTTCATGGGATCGCTCCGACGCGAGCTTTGCATTGTACGTTCTGTATAACACAGTTATACAAGAAGTACAACAGCGCGACGTCAGCTCAAGAAGTACAGCGGGGCTTCCGCTACCGCTTGGCCGGAGCCTTCTCGTCCATGGCCTCGAGCTCGTCGATCAGGCCCTCGATGACTTTGAGGCCTATGGACCAGAAATGCGGTTCCGAGGCGTCGAGGCCGAACGGCTTCAACAGCTCCTTGTGGTGCTTGGTGCCGCCTGCCGCGAGCATGTCGAGATAGCGCTCGGCGAAGCCCTTGTCGGCCTTCTCGTAGACGGCATAGAGCGAGTTCACGAGACAATCGCCGAAGGCATAGGCATAGACGTAGAACGGCGCATGGATGAAGTGGGGGATGTAGCACCAGAAGGTTTCGTAGCCGGGCTTGATCTCGATGGCCGGCCCGAGGCTCTCGCGCTGCACCTCGAGCCAGATCTCGCCGAGCCGCTCAGCTGTGAGCTCGCCTTCGCGCCGCTCGGTATGCACCTTGCGCTCGAAGCTGTAGAAGGCGATCTGCCTCACCACCGTGTTGATCATGTCCTCGACCTTGGAGGCGAGCAACGCTCTCCGCTCGCGCTTGGTCGGCGCCTGCTCGAGCAGAGCGCGGAAGGTGAGCATCTCCCCGAACACGCTCGCCGTCTCGGCAAGCGTCAATGGCGTCGGCGCCATCAGCGGCCCTTGGGCATTGGCGAGCACCTGGTGCACGCCGTGGCCAAGCTCGTGCGCGAGCGTCATCACGTCGCGCGGCTTGCCCTGATAATTGAGCAGGATATAGGGGTGCGCGCTCGGCACCGTAGGATGGGAGAAGGCGCCGGGCGACTTCCCTTCGCGCACCGGCGCATCGATCCAGCCTTCCGCGAAGAACTTCCCGGCGATATCGGCCATGCGCGGGGAGAAATCGCCGTAAGCCGTGAGCACCGTCTCGCGCGCATTGCCCCAGCCGATCACTTGCGTCGGCTCCTCCGGTAAAGGCGCGTTGCGGTCCCAATGGGCCAACTTCTTCTTGCCGAGCCACTTCGCCTTCATCGCGTAGTAGCGGTGTGAGATGCGGGGATAGGCCTCGCGCACCGCGGCGACGAGCGCATCGACGACCTCGTTCTCGACGCGGTTGGCGAGATTGCGGGAGTCGCCGACATCGGCAAAGCCGCGCCAGCGGTCCGAGATCTCCTTGTCCTTGGCGAGCGTATTGGTGATTAGGGTGAAGAGCCGCACATTCTCCTTGAAGACTTTCGCCAAGGCCTCGGCGGCGCGGCGGCGCTTGTCGCCGTCCTGGTCGAGCAGGCGATTGAGGGTCGGCTCCAAGCTCAGTCTCTCGCCGTCGACATCGAACCGGAGCGCCGTCATGGTCTCGGTGAAGAGCCGGTCCCAGGCGCCCCGCGACGTGACCGCCTTCTCATGGAACAACTGCTCGAGCTTGTCGTCGAGCTGGTAGGGTTTCTCCTTGCGCAAATCTTCGAGCCAGGGGCGATAATGGCGGAGCTCCGACTTCGCCATCGCCTTCTCAAGTACCTCGTCGTCGAGCCGGTTCAGCTCGAGCGGAAAGAACAGAAGCTTCGAGCTGATGGCGGTGATCTTCTCCTGGATGTCGCCGAAGAATTTCTGCCGCTTGGGGTCTGAGGTATCGGCGGCGTAGAGCAGGCTCGCATAGGAGACGACGCGGCCCATCAGATCATTGAGCGCCTCGAACTCGCGCACGGCTTGCGCCAGCGCAGCACCCCCCTTGCCGCCATCGGTGAGGGCGGCGAGCTTGCCCGCATAGCGCTCCTGCATGGCGTCGGCGGCACGCTCGGAGGTCGCAAGGTCGGCCTTGAGCTCCGGTGCATCCGGCCCCTGATAGAGGTCGGCGAGATTCCACTCGGGGAGCTTTCCGAGCTTCGGCTTCGCCGGCGCCTCCGCGACACCGCTTCGTTTCGCTTTACCTTTGGCTGAAGCGGTCGCGGCGTAGAACGGGTGCGCGGGCCATGTGGTCAGTTTGGGCGGCATCGGGTTTTGGAATCCTCGTTAGCGGGCGATTGGCATCCAGTGTGGGAAGGGCGGCCTGCCCCCGCAAGGGCCAAACCGAAGGTGTTCAGGTCTATTTGGAGGGCAGTAGAACCCCACCTTCACCAAAATCGAACCGAGATAAAGAGGATGTTTACCCTTCCACTGCACAATTTTGGCACAGGAGCAGCCGGCTTCGGCCGCGTGTGAAGGTTCGGGGTAGCTGTCCTCCTGCCGTGTAGCTTTAGCGTAACGTAGCGAGTCTTGCGTCATGCCCAAACGCGTCCTGGTCGTCGACGACGACCCCGCTCAACGTCGTATCCTCGAAGAGACCATCAAGCGGTTCGGCTATAGCGTCGCCACGGCTGAGACCGGCGACAAGGCGCTCGCCGCGCTCAAGGCCGACGCCGCAGGAGACATCTGCCTTGTCCTGCTCGATCTCGTCATGCCGGACACTGACGGCATGGCCGTCCTAGCCGCCATGCGGACCTTGCCGCGCAAGCCTCCGGCCATCGTGCAGACGGCCCATGGCAGCATCGACGCGGCCATCGCCGCGATGCGGGCGGGCGCCGTCGACTTCGTGGTCAAGCCGGTAAGCCCGGAACGGCTCGAAGTCTCCATCAAGAACGCGCTCAAGATCGAGGCCCTGGCCGACGAGCTGATCCGCATCAAGGCCTCCACAAGGGGCGAGCTCGGCTTTGCCGACCTGATCGCCGGAAGCGAGGCCATGACGCGGGTCATCGCGCTCGGCAAGAGGGCCGCCAATTCCACGATTCCGGTCCTGATCGAGGGCGAATCGGGCGTCGGCAAGGAGCTGATCGCCCGCGCCATTCAGGGCGAAAGCGCCCGCAAATCCAAGCCCTTCGTCACCGTCAATTGCGGCGCCATCCCTGAGAATCTGGTGGAAAGCATCCTGTTCGGCCACGAGAAGGGCTCCTTCACGGGCGCCTCCGAGAAGCGCACCGGCAAATTCATCGAGGCCGACCAGGGCACGCTATTCCTCGACGAGATCGGCGAGCTGCCGCTCGACGCCCAGGTGAAGCTGTTGCGCGCCCTGCAAGACGGCCACATCGATCCCGTCGGCGCCAAGCACCCGGCCAAGGTCGATTTCCGCCTGATTTCGGCGACCAATCAGAACCTCATCACCCTCGTCAATGAAGGCCGCTTCCGCGAGGACCTTTATTACCGGCTTAACGTCTTCCCCATCTGGGTGCCCCCCTTGCGGGAGCGGCTCGAGGACGTGCCGGAGCTCGTCCGCCACTTCATCGCCCGTTTCGCCGCCGAGGAAGGCAAGCGCATCGACGGCATCGACGCCGACACGAGCGCCATGCTCAAACGCTACACTTGGCCCGGCAATATCCGCCAGCTCGAGAACGCCGTGTTCCGCGCCGTGGTTCTGGCCGATCAGCCGATGCTATCGGTGAACGAGTTCCCGCAGATCGCGGCCCATGTCGAAGGCTACGCCGTGACGGTGCCCCCGGCGCCCGCGCCGAAGGACCCGGTCCCGCGCTTCGAGGGACCCGTCATGCTGGGAGAGTCCCCCGGCGCACCCGCCACCATCCATTTACCGTCGGCCAATGGCAGGGACGCCATCGGCATCCCGGCTTTGAGCGACAGCGGCGACATCCGCTCGCTCGAAGCTGTTGAAGCCGACATGATCAGGCTTGCCTTCGGCCGCTATCGGGGACGGATGACGGAGATCGCTCGGAGACTTGGGATCGGCCGTTCGACCCTCTACCGCAAGATGCGCGAGATCGGGCTTGAGGCGCGAGCTAACTAGCTGGGATCTAATGGTTTTGGCTGGAATGCCACACCCAAAGCGAAAAGAGCAGGGTTGGGGAACTTAAAGCCTACCGCGCAGTATGACTAAGGACGGGGGGGCATGGAGCTAGGGTCCTGGCCCCTGCTGAATCGCGGCTGATTCGGCGTGAGGGAGCAAATCATGAGGACTGCCTATCGTGTTGCGTTGACTTTGCTTTTGTTCGCTCCGTTAACGGCGCCGGCCTTTGCTGCCGAGCCCGATGCGCCGGTGTCGTTGATCGGCCGGTCCGAGGCCATCCGCATCGCCGTGCAGACGCGCCTGTCAGCGAAATTCACCACCGCCACCGACCACAAGAAGAGCGAGCAAGGCGCGCTCGTGGAATATTATTCCGTCCCCGACCAGCATCTCCTCTGGGTGGACGAGAACGGCCTCAGCGAGCGGGGCAAGGCCGTCATCGCCGAGATCGGGGCCGCCGACGACTATGGTCTTCGCGCCTCAGACTATGCGCTCCCCAAGGCTGACGGCTTCAACGCCGCCGATGCGAACGCGACCGACTGGCTCGCCGACGCCGAGATCAAGATCAGCTATGCCGTGCTCGATTACGCCAATGACGCCAGAGGCGGCCGCATCAATCCGCCGCGCCTGAGCGAGAATCTCGATCCCGAGCTGGCGCTGCCGAACCCATCGGAAGTGATCGAATCGATCGCCATCCGCTCAGACCCGGCCGCCTATTTGCGCAGCTTCCAGCCCGACCAGCCGCAATTCGAGGCGCTCCGGCAGAAGCTGATCGAGGCCCGCGGCGGCAGCAAATCGGTCGAGACCGCCAAGCCCGGCGTGGTCGTGATCCCCGACGGACCGGTTCTCAAGCTCGGCGTCGAGGATGAGCAGGTAGCGCTCCTCAGGAAGCGGCTCGACGTTCCGTCAGAGGCGGGCGCCGGCGAGACGAAGTTCGACGAGTCCGTGCTTGAAGCTGTGCGGCGGTTTCAGCTCGCCCATGGCGCCGCCCCCGACGGACTGGTGGGCGCCGGCACGCGGCGGATGCTCAACAACCAGCAACAACAACCGCAGCATGCATCGGGAAGTCCCTCGCAGATCAGGGCCCTTCTGATCAACATGGAGCGCTGGCGCTGGCTCCCCCACGACCTGGGCCCCTATTACGTCACGGTCAACATCCCCGAGTTCATGCTGCGCGTGGTCGAGGACAACAAGCCCGTGCACACCACGCGCGTCGTGGTCGGCAAGCCTGACAAGCAGACGCCGATCTTCTCCAATGAAATGCAGGAGATCGTTTTCGGCCCGTTCTGGAACGTGCCGACCTCGATCAAGGTCGAGGAGATCCGGCCTTATGTCCGCGAGGAGGCGGCCTGGTTGTTCGGCGGCGGCGGCTTCAATACCTCGGTGTTCCAGCGCCACAACCTCCGCGTCAAATATCTCGGCAGGGAGATTGACCCGGCTGCGGTCGACTGGAATCGGATCGACATCCGCAACACGGAAATCTATCAGCCCCCGGGACCGGACAATGTGCTCGGCAAGGTCAAATTCGTGTTCCCCAACAAGCACGACGTCTACATGCACGACACGCCCCAGAAATTCCTGTTCGCCCAGCCGGTGCGGGCCGAGAGCCATGGCTGCATGCGGGTGCAGAATCCGGATCAGCTCGCCGCGGTCCTGCTAAAGCATGACCAGGGATGGAGCCAGGCGCGGACCACCTCGGCGCTGGAAGACGGTTACGACTCGCATGTTGCGCTGCAGCACAAGATTCCTGTGTACATCACCTACTTCACCCTCAAGGTGAACGACGATGGGTCGATGTCTACATATGGGGATATTTACGGTCACGACGCCCGCATGGCCGCGGCGCTCAGGCTTTAGCCACTGAAAAGTCGATAAAAATCCTGTTAACTGTGCCCGGAGATTCTGGACACGGTTAACACGTTTGCCTTGTTTTTCCCGCAATTTGGCTAATACTCTTGCTTAACGGACGGCATGGGATGGATGCCGGACGCCGGTACTGGCCTGACGGGGGCCGCGTACCTAACGGGGAAGCCGGCACGGGAATGCCGGCGAGGGAAAGTTCGGGGATGCGAATTCGGGGGAGTGTCGCGCGTCGCGCCATGTTGGGCGCCGGGCTCGTGCTTCTGACCGCCACAGCGTGGTGGTCGGCCACAGCCTATCGGGCGAGCGCCTCGGGCGAGACCCGCACCCTGTCCATTTTCAACATTCACACCAAAGAGACCATCACCGTCACCTTCAAGAAGGACGGCAAATACGACGAGGACGCTCTCAAGCGACTCAATACCTTCATGCGCGATTGGCGGGCCGACAAAGAGACCAAGATGGACCCCGAGCTGATCGATCACATCTGGATCCTGCACAAGGAGCTCGGCTCCACAGTGCCGGTCCACCTAATCTGCGGCTACCGCACCGCCGAGACGAATTCCAATTTGAGGAAGCACGGCGGCGGTCAGGCCAAACGCAGCCAGCACATCCTCGGCAAGGCGGCCGATATCACCTTCCCCGATGTTCCGGTGAAGGTCCTGCGAAATTCTGCCCTCGTGTGGGAATGGGGCGGCGTCGGCTATTACCCGACCTCGGGCGTTCCCTTCGTGCATGTCGATACCGGCAACGTGCGCATGTGGCCAAGGCTGCCGCGGCTCGAGCTTGCCGCCCTCTTCCCCGAAGGCCATAGCAAATATCTGCCCATCGACAACAAGCCCATCACGCGTCAGGACTATCAGGTCGCCATGGCCAAGGGCCTGGTGACCCAGACCAAGATTGCTTCGGCCGTCCGCCTGAAACCTGCTCCTGAGACCGAGGATGTGGCTGACGCTGACGATGCGGTCGATACCGATACCGAGACCGTGGCGCAGGCCGAGCCTGAGACCGTCGCAGCGCCTCAGATCGTTGCTGCGGCTGAGCCCGAGGCCGCCGCTCGGCCCGTGCCCGTCGCGCAGACGCCGAGGCCCATCTTAGCGTCCTTCACGCCAGATACGCCGGCCGAGCCTGCCGCGCCGCCGCCGCCCCAGAGGCTGTTCGCCTATGCGAGCGCCGGCGGCATGTCGCTGCCGCACCCGAGCCTTCTCCCCAAGGAGCGCAAGGAGCCGGCGCTGCCGCTCTATAAGAGCGCAGAGGTCGTCGGCGCGCCCGAGGCCGACGACGACCATCCCGACGAGATGAGCTACGTGCCCTTCGAGATCGCCAGCCTGATGACCGATGCCTCGGTCGCCTTCAGCCACACCGTGGCGCCGCTGACCCATCCCGACCAGGCGAACCTCGACTACCTGCTCGACGACATGAGCCAACCGACGGCCTTCACCTTCCGCAAGAACTCCGGCTACGCCGGATTGGCTGCTGCTCAGACGTTCTCCGGCCATGCAGTGAGAGGCCTTTATGCGCAGTTTGCGGCAGCGGAGCCGAAGCCGGCCGCGCCGACGCAGCTCGCCCAAAACACCCGCTAAGCGGCCCAGGCACTTACCCCCTACCGCAGCAAAACCATCCGCGTCATGGCCAGGGCTTGTCCCGGCCATCCACGTCTTAGATCCTTAGTCCGGAAATCCGTGGATGCCCGGGACTGCGCCCGGGCATGACGGAGGATGTGCGGCTAAGCCGCCTCAGCCTCGGCCTCGACCACCATACCGAGCGCGTGAAGATAGGTCGTGAGCACGGCTTCTTCCTCACGCCGCTTGTTCTCGTCCTGCTTGCGCATGCGGATCACGGCGCGGAGCGCCTTCACGTCGAAGCCGTTGCCCTTGGCCTCGGCATAAACCTCACGCAGGTCTGAGGCGAGCGCCGCCTTCTCCTCCTCGAGCCGCTCGATGCGGGC
>JAENXG010000408.1 GCA_016649675.1 Methyloceanibacter sp. | reverse complement strand
GCTCGGGCTCGAAAGCGGACGTCTCGCGCGCGGAGCTCCTGCCGACCTCGTGCTGATCGACCTCGACACGCCTTGGGTCGTCGAGCCCGAGCGGCTTTGCTCGAAGTCCAAGAACACGCCCTTCGATGCTGCGCGGCTTCATGGCCGGGCGCTGATCACCCTCGTTGCCGGACGCCCCGTCTACATCTACGCTGCCGAGCAGGCCAGCCGCTGACGGCGCTGTAAAGAAGAGTGATCGATGTCTCCTCCCGATTGGAGTGACGCCCTCCTCTATCCTTCCGCATTTGCCTGCGGCTATCTCCTCGGCTCGATTCCTTTCGGCCTCATCCTCGCCAAGCTCTTTGGCCTCGGCGACCTTCGCCAGATCGGCTCCGGCAATATCGGGGCGACCAATGTCTTGCGCGCCGGGAGCAAGTGGCTTGCCGCGCTGACGCTGATCCTCGACGCGGCCAAGGGCACGGCTGCCGTGCTCCTTGCGGCGCATTGGAGCCCCGATGCAGCGATCCTTGCCGGGCTCGGCGCCTTTCTCGGGCATCTCTATCCGGTCTGGCTCGGCTTTCGCGGCGGCAAGGGCGTAGCCACCTATATCGGCGTGCTGCTCGGGCTCTATTGGCCTGCAGCGGCCGCGTTCTGCGTGATCTGGCTCGTGGTTGCCGTCGCCACGCGCTATTCCTCGCTCTCAGCCCTCGTGGCAAGCGGGGCCAGCGTCGGCTTTCTCGCGCTGACCGGCCCGTGGCGGCTCGCGGCGCTGTTCCTGCTGCTGACCGTCCTTCTCTATATCCGCCACGCCTCGAATATCGGACGGCTGGCGCGAGGCGAGGAGGCGCGCATTGGCGAGAGCAAGCCCTAAGGCGCCATGCGGACCAAGACGTGCGGCGCGCCTGACCCCGCGTCAGCGCTTGAGCTGGCTCAGGCTGATCAGAAGCGAGGATGTGGGACCCGCCACCTTCCGCACCCTCGTCAATGAGTTCGGCGGCGCCGAAGCTGCCATCGACGCCCTTCCCATGCTGTCCCGGCGGGGCGGATGATCCCACTACATTCGCCTCTGCACCGAGGAAGAGGCCGAGGCCGAGCTTGCGTCGGCCGACGGCTTGGGGGCGAACCCATCGGCGAGGCGGGCTACCCGCCGGCGTTGGCGCAAGTCGACGCGCCTCCGCCGCTCCTCTACGCCAAGGGCAAGCTCGATCTTGCCGATAAGCCGATGGTGGCCATCGTTGGCGCCCGCAACGGTTCCGCCGTAGGACAGAAGTTCACGCGAGGGCTGGCGACCGAGCTCGGCATCGAGGGTTTCGTCATCGCCTCGGGCCTTGCCCGCGGCATCGATACCGCAGCCCATCTTGCCGCGCTCGAGCGGGGCACCGTCGCCGTGCTCGCCGGCGGCATCGACATCGTCTATCCGCCCGAGAACGAGGAGCTGCAGCGCGCCATCGGCGAGCGGGGTTCCTCATCAGCGAACGTTCGCCTGGCTTCTCTCCGCGCGGCAAGGATTTCCCACGCCGCAACCGCCTGATCTCGGGAATTTCGCTCGGCGTCGTCGTGGTCGAGGCCGCCGAGCGTTCGGGCTCCCTGATCACGGCGCGGTTCGCGGGCGAGCAGGGTCGCGAGGTCTTTGCCGTGCCGGGCAGTCCGCTCGATCCGCGCTCGGCTGGCACCAACAATCTCTTGAAACAGGGTGCATGCCTCGTTACCAGCGCCCGCGACATCATCGAGGCGCTGGCGCCGATCTTGGGGCGCCCACCTCAGCCGCCTGCCATCGAGCTTGCCTCATCCGACGCGCATGAGACGCCGGAGCCCCTGCCCGACATCCGGCAAAGCGAGCGCGAGCTGATCGTGGGCGCGCTCGGACCGAGCCCCGTCGATATCGACGAGGTGATCCGCAGCACGGGCGTTGCGACGCGGAAGGTTCATATCGTGCTGCTCGAGCTCGACCTTGCGGGCAGGCTGCAACGCCATGGGCAGCAGCTCGTCTCCCTGATCGAGGCCTGAAGGAAGGCGCCCGTCAGCCGCGATTGGCCTTTTCGGTGTTGGCCTCTTCGAGCGCCACATCGATGAGATAGGCAAGGAAAGGCAGCTGGGCGCTTTGGGCGACCAATCTCAGCCCCTCGAGCACAATGAGGCGATATACTCCAGCGGCCTCCTGGCGCGGGTCAGCTCCAGCCCATCGCTGGATGGGGCTGCGCCGCCTGCCGGAGGCCGGGCGCCGGGCCCTGCCATTCCATTCCGCCTTATTTCGCGCCGATTGGTTCCCAGCGCCCCCTCCGAATGGTTGAATCCGTAAGTGGTTGCCGCTCCAAAGACATAGATAGGTTTAACAGCTCTAGGTTGTTTTAGTTAGTGTACACCCTTAGAAGTTGTCAATCGGACTTGGCCGAATTTGACAGCGGCCGGTCAAGACACCATTTTCCGGGCGCATACCGAAGGGCCAATCTGGCCCGCCGCCCCGAGCCTGACGCAAT
>JAENXG010000469.1 GCA_016649675.1 Methyloceanibacter sp. | reverse complement strand
GAGATCGTGGTGACCGACCGGGGGCCCGGCGTGCCCGTTTCCGACCGTGAGCGGGTGCTCGACCGCTTCGTGCGGCTCGAAGCCAGCCGATCGGAACCGGGCAGCGGGTTGGGCTTGAGCCTTGTCGCGGCCGTGGCGAGGCTGCATGGTGGTGGCCTCCGGCTCGAGGATAACGAGCCCGGGCTCAAGGTCGTCCTCGCCTTGCCGATGAATGGCGAAGCGCTTGTCAATGGGGCTGCCGCGCAAGCGGCCATGGGAGCAGAGATCCGACCGGCGTGACGGCGTTCTTCGAGCGCATCACTCTGTCGCCGCTCGTCTACGACGCGGCGCGGGGTGAAGATGCGCTCGAAAGTCTGACCAACGCGCTCCGCGGCGACCCCAATCTGGCTCCTGCCGCGGCACTCTTAGCCGAGGTGCCAAAGGCAAGCGAGCTGCTAGCCGCAAGCTTCTCCTGCTCTCCCTACCTGACCTCGCTTGCGCTGCGCGATCCTTCGACCCTCGCCGAATGCCTCCTGCGCGATCCCGACGCGCATCTCGCGGAAGCGAGGAGGGGCCTTGCCGCGGCTGTCGCCGAGGCCGCCACCGCCAAGGAGGTCATGGCGCTGTTGCGGCGCTTCAAGCACCGCATCGCGCTCCTTGCCGGTCTTGCCGATCTCGGCGGCGTCTGGTCCACGGAGGCTACGCTCTCGGCCATGAGCGTTGCTGCCGACACGGTGCTCGATCAGGCGACGGCGTTCCTGTTCCGCAAGGCGCGCGAGGCGGGTCAAATCAAGCCGGCGCAAGCGGGCGCTGCCTCGTCGGCCTCAGGCTATTTCGTCATCGCCATGGGGAAGCTCGGCGCGTTGGAGCTCAACTATTCGAGCGATATCGATATCATCGTCTTCTACGACGCGGAGCGCGCCGGGCTTGCACCCGATATCGAGCCCTCCACCTTCTTCGTGCGCCTCACCCGCGAGCTGGTGCGGCTGCTCCAGGAGCACACGGCTGACGGCTACGTGTTCCGCACCGACTTGCGGCTTCGCCCTGATCCGGGAGCGACCCAGATTGCGCTCTCGACCGACGCAGGCCTCATCTATTACGAGAGCTTCGGCCAGAGCTGGGAGCGCGCCGCCTTGATCAAGGCGCGGGTCGCCGCCGGCGATATCGAGGCGGGCGAAGAGTTCCTGGGTCAGCTTGCTCCCTTCATCTGGCGCAAATATCTCGATTTCGCGGCCGTCGCCGACATCCACGCCATGAAGCGCCGGGTGCATCAATTCAAAGGCCACGGCGCCATCGCGGTGGAAGGCCACGACATCAAGCTCGGGCGGGGCGGCATCCGCGACATCGAGTTCTTCGCCCAGACCCAGCAGCTGATCGCCGGCGGCCGTCATCCAGAGCTCAGGACGCGCGGGACCATCGAGACGCTCAACCGCTTGGCCGGAGGGGGGTGGATTGCGCCCGAGGCCGCACGCGAGCTCACCGAAGCCTATCTCTTCCTGCGCCGAATCGAGAACCGGTTGCAGATGATTGGCGACCAGCAGACACATATCCTTCCGGCCGACCTCCCCGAGCTTGCCAGGGTTGCGGCGTTGTCGGGCTTTGCCGATACGAACGCATTCGGTAACGCGCTGATCGCCGCGTTCAAGCGCATCGAGGCTCACTACGGCGCCCTGTTCGAGAAGCTGCCAGAGCTGCCAACGTCCGCTCCAAGCCTCGTCGTCCAGACCGACGAGGCCGACCCCGCTGCGCTTGCGAGCCTCGAGCGGCTCGGCTTCCACAATCCCGCCGCCGCCATCGCCGCCATCCGCGCCTGGCAGTCCGGCCGCTATGTCGCGACGCGAAGCGCGCGTGCGCGCGAGCGGCTGACCCAGTTTCTCCCCGCTCTGCTCGATGCCTTCAGCCACACCGCCGAGCCCGATCTCGCGCTTGCCACACTCGACAAGGTGATCGCCGATATGCCGGCGGGCGTGCAGCTGTTCTCGCTCCTTGCCATCAATCCGAGCCTGCTCAGGCTGATCGCCGACATCATGGGGACGGCGCCGCGGCTTGCCCGCATCATCGGTAGAAGGCCGCGTCTACTCGACGCCGTGCTCGACCCAGGATTTTTCGGCACGGTG
>JAENXG010000552.1 GCA_016649675.1 Methyloceanibacter sp. | reverse complement strand
CCCAAAACCGCGCTAGGCCCAGACCGCAACCGGCCTCTTGGCCGCCTAGGGGTCTAGCCGCATCGGCAGCCCCGCTGCCGCCATAAAGCGCTTGGCCTCGCCGATCGAGTGCTCGCCATAGTGGAAGATCGAGGCGGCCAGAACGGCGCTCGCATGGCCTTGGCGCACGCCCTCGACCAGGTGCTTGAGCGTACCGACGCCGCCGCTCGCGATCACCGGCACGGAAACGGCGTCGGCGACAGCCTGTGTGAGCTCAAGATCGAAGCCCGCCCGCGTGCCGTCGCGGTCCATGGAGGTGAGCAGGATCTCGCCCGCGCCGAGCGCCACCACCTCGCGGGCATAACCCACCGCCTCGATGCCGGTAGGCTCGCGGCCGCCATGGGTGAAGATCTCGAAGCGCGGGGCGTCGCCGCCGATCGCGACGCGCTTGGCATCGATGGCGACGACGATGCATTGCGCGCCGAATTTCTCCGACGCTGCGCGTACCAGGCTCCTGTCCTTCACCGCCGCCGTGTTGATGGAAACCTTGTCGGCGCCGGCTTCGAGCAGCGCGCGCACGTCGTCTGTGCTGCGCACCCCACCGCCCACGGTGAGCGGCATGAAGCAGCGCTCGGCTGTTCGGCTGACCACGTCGAGGATGGTGCCGCGCTTCTCGTGGCTTGCCGTGATGTCGAGGAAGCAGAGCTCGTCGGCACCCGCCTCATCGTAGGCGGCGGCGGCCTCGACCGGATCGCCGGCGTCGCGGAGGTCGACGAAGTTGACGCCCTTGACGACGCGCCCCTCTTTCACGTCGAGGCAAGGTATGACGCGGATTTTCAGCATAGCGGAGGTGTTATAGCCGGTCCTGGCCCAGCCTTTGCACGCCGCCGGTCCTGGACCGTGACGATGATCCAGGCCAGCAGCAAGACCGCCAGCGCGATGGCCCCGATGGGCAGAGTGCCCAGCGCGAACCAGCCGATCACCACCATGCCGTAAAGCGTCTCGCCGAGATCGACGCCGTGAAACCGGCAAGGATGCGCATCGCCTTCGTTGAGCGTGCAGCCGAGACTTGAGGCGATGGCGCTTGCCGTGAACACGCTGATGACGGGCAAAGCCGCAAGCAGAATGATCGCAAGCGCCCCGAGCAGAAATCCGAGAGTCTGTTTGGACATGGGTCAGGCCTGCTCCGTCTTCCGCTTGCGGAGACTGACGATGAAGGCGATGAGGGCGGCGACGGCCCAAATGGCCAGCAGCACACCGCCGGCCGGGAGGCTCAGATAGGAATACCAGATGAGAAAGCCGAGATCATAGAACCTCTGCCCGTAGTCCTTGCCGTTGATGACGCAAGGGATGACCCGGTTAAGATCGACCTGGCAGCCGAAGACCTTCTCGGCGATCTCCTGGCTGATCACGGCCAGCAGAGCCGGGCCGAGCGCGACGAGCAGGATCAGAATGAAGAGGATGATGAAGACGGTGCGGGCGCGCATTCTCGTTCAACCCTTGAAATGACGGTGACGCGCCGCGTAGTCGGCGGCGATGAGGGCGAGCGCCTCACGCGGATCGAGCCTGCCGTCATAGAGCGCGCGGCCGGCAATGGCGCCTTCCAACATCTCATAGCGGGGCTCGAGCAGGGCGCGAATATCCTCGATT
>JAENXG010000256.1 GCA_016649675.1 Methyloceanibacter sp. | reverse complement strand
TTATGCGGCGAGGAAAACCTCCGTCAGGTTGTGATGTTCCCCATGAATCAGCAGGCCGAAGACCTGCTCATGGGCGCGCCGTCGGAGGCCTCCCCCAAGCAGCTGAAAGAGCTGCATATCAAGCTCGACCTGCCGAAAGCCAAGGGTTAGGCCACCCTGCGCGCTTGGAGCACATCCCGTTGCTTCCGGGCGGCCGGTATGATTTCTCTTGGTGCAAAAGAGGCGGCTCGCGAGCGGGTGCCTGAGGGTCAATGATGCGGTATGATCGCTCCACTTGCGAGGGCTGCTCGCCTAATCGCGCTTCGGGAGGAAACATCATGTATGCCATGCGTGCTTGCTTTTGGCTTGGCGCTTGCGCGGCCTTCGTGATCGGGGCCGTGCCGGCCTCGGCTGCGCCGGCAGCGAAGCTCAAGACCGACACCTTCGTCGCGGCCTGCGTCGGGGACCCCAACGTCAGCGAGGAGCCGGGGTTTGAGGCCGGCAAGGTCACGCCCAAGTCCTATTGCGAATGCGTCGCGGGCGAGCTCGACAAGGCCAAACTCACCCAAAAGGACGTCGACATGCTGACCAAGATGCACAAAGAGGAGATCAGCGACGCCGACGCCGAGGCCTATCCGACGCTCGAGGATCTGCTCAACGCCAATGAAGGCTACGAGGATTCTTGCAAGAAGACCCTCGGCCTGCCGGCGGATGAAGGCACCGATGTCGAGGAGGCGCCGATGGAAGAGGACACGGTGCCGGACGACGGTCAGGACGCTCCTTCAGGGGATGATGCCTCGCCGCCGGAATGATCGGGGCAGCCTCTCCGGTGCATCCAAGCAGCACAAGACGTCGGCCGTTCCAGCTGCGCAGCGGGTGATAGCGGCTGACGTGGCCGCATCGCGGCGCGGCGTTGCGCAATTCCATTATTTCGCGCGACAGCCCTACATCGGGGCCCGCGATTCGCGTTAAACATACGCGGGGCGCATCAAGGATGGGACACGGCAAAAAGATGAGAGCTGAGATGTCCGGCGGCCGAACCCCGGGCAAGGGAGGGCCTCTTTCCTAACTAACGGGTCGAAAGGACTGAGCCCATGTCATTAGGCGAGCACGTCTTCCTCTATTGCGAGCGCGGCACCAGCGAAGCGCTGCTGGCCGAACCGATCAACGCCATCAGCAACCTCGCCTTTCTGTTTGCCGCCCTGATCGGGCTGCAGCTCGTGCTGTGGCGTCCAAGCGAGGAGCGGAGCGCCGACCATTATCTGTTGGTTGCGCTCGTGTTCGTGATCGGCCTCGGCAGCCTCGCCTTCCACCTCCTCGCGACCCAAGGGACAGAACTTGCCGACGTCATCCCCATCGGCGTATTCACGCTCGTCTATCTCGGCTTCGCGCTGAATCGCTTCCTCGGCGTACCGCCCGGCTTCACCGTGTTGCTGGTGATCGGCTTCACGGCGCTCATGGCGGCGACCATGCAGGTCAAATGCTGGGACGGGGGCGTCGGCATCCCGGGACCCGAGGTGCAAGGCGCCAAGGCCTGCCTGAACGGCAGCCTGTTCTATCTCCCGGCGCTCGGCGCGCTGATCATCATCGGTCTCCTTATGGAGGAGCGGCGTCTCAAGGCTGCACCCTATGTGCTCTGGGCGGCGGCGATCTTCACCGTCTCCATCACCTTGCGGTCCATCGACCTCGCGCTCTGCGACGAGATCAAATGGCAAGGCCGTGCCACCGGCACCCATTTCGCTTGGCATGTCCTTAACGCCATCGTGCTTTTCCTGCTCATCCGGGCGAGCCTCGACCGCGGCCTTTCGGCCCTGAGCCCGGCACGGACAGCGCTTCCTTTAGAGAGAGCTTCGCTGACCGAGGCCGTGTCGCGGGCCGTGCCGGCCGAGGACGAGGTGACGTCTGAGCCGGAGGAAGAGGAGGTCGCGGCAGAGGAGGCTCCGGTGATCGACGTCCCGCCGCCGGTCGAGATAGCGTCCACCCTGGACGATGCAGCGTCACAAGCGGAAGCCGAAGAGCTTGCGCTGCCCCCGCCGAAAGCGGCAAAGGAGGATCGTAAGCGGAAGCCTAAGGGCAAGCCGTTTTTCTCGACCTAGGGGGGACTTCCTCAGTTCCCCTGACCGTAAGCAGTGCGGGCCGGATCGGCCCTAAGCGGACGTGGTGGAACTGGTAGACACACAGGACTTAAAATCCTGAGGCCGAAAGGCCGTGAGGGTTCGACTCCCTCCGTCCGCACCATCTCCTTGGCATTTTCAGGAACGCTGCGTCGGCCGTGACGATCCTCGGCCAATTGCGCTAATCTTCGCGGCTTCTGGCGTCGTCGAGCTCACGGGGCGCGCGAGGGGATGGCTGGCAACATCTTCATCAATTACCGGCGGGGCGACGATCCGGGCTTCGCCCAGGCGTTGTTCGGCCGTCTGGAACAAGCCTTTCCGTCCGAGCGGCTGTTCATGGATATCGACAATATCGCGCCGGGGCTCGATTTCGTGCAGGTGCTGAACGATGAGGTCGCCCGATGCGATGTGCTGATCGCCATCATCGGGCAGGGGTGGCTCGCCGCCACCGACGAGACCGGCCAGCGGCGCCTCGACAATGAAGACGACCTCGTGCGCATCGAGATCGAGTCGGCGCTTGCCCAGAAGAAGCGGGTCATCCCGGTCCTGGTGAACGATGCCACGATGGCGCGCGCGGCGGAGCTGCCGGAAGCGTTGCGCGCCTTTGCCAGGTGCAATGCCGTTCGGTTGACCCATGAGCGCGCTTCCGCGCCGACGTGCAGGGGCTGATCAAGTCGCTGGAGCAGGTGCTGGTTGAGGCCGACGCGGCACGGCGGGCGGACGGCGAAGCGTCTCGCCGCGAGGCGAAGGCCAAAGAAAAAGCCGAGGCCGAGCGCTTGCGTCAGGAGCGGCGCCGGCAGTCCCCCAAGCCCCGCGAGGCCAAGCCAGAAGGTCCGCGCGGCGGCACTCGGCCGAGTGAGGCATCCTCCGGCTTGGTGAGCTGGATCGCGGGCTTGCCATCGGAGATTTCCTGGCGCGTGCCGATCGCGGTGGCGGCCATCCTGCTGTTGGGATGGGTGCTGCCAGGACAGGTCTTCACGCTGCAAGGAAGCGTGGGCTGGGGGGTGTGGTCGCTGCTCTACGCTGTCGCAGGCGTGATCGTGACGGGCGTCATTTTCATCCTGCGGCGAAGGGTGCTCGGAGGGACGGAGCTCGCCCTTTACTGGTTCGCGCTGGTCAGTTTCTTGGCGTGCGCCGGCGTTTCGATGGGCACTTGGCTCGGTTCTGCAGGCACGATCAATGCTGATCTCTTGATGTCCGGGATCGCCATTGTGACGGCGGCGGCGCTGATCTTCCTGCGGCGAGCCAAGATCGGTGGGCTCGAATTCGCGGTCTATTGGTTTGGGCTTGCCTTGGTCCTGTTCTGGGGACCATATCCTTCCTGGCGGAGCCGGTCGCTTCATCGGCGATCGGGACCTATTTCAACGACATCTATGGCTATCGGTCGGCCGGAATCGTGCTTTCGGGTGTCGTCGTCCTCTCGGCCTTGGCGATTCTTCTCTTGCGAAGGTCGAAGCTGAACGGGCCTGAGCTTGCCGTGTATCTGACGGCGTGGCCAACATGCTCTATCGGGTTGCGGCGCGTCTGAGTTGAACGCGAGCCGGCTCGAGCATCCGATTCCTCAATCGCCGGATCGGAAAACCCAATCGACAACGCGCCTCCCGCTTCGTAGGCTGATCCAAGTCAGCTTCCGTCAAGGGAGCGGCAAGCCCAAGGGGAGGGGTCCAATCCATGAACGAGCAGCCTCAACGCAAGACGTTCTTCGGCGGGTGTCCGCATGACTGCCCGGACACCTGCGCCATGATCTACGAGGTCGAGGACGGCAAGCTCGTCGAGGTCAGGGGCAACAAAGAGCACCCCATGACCCGCGGCACGCTTTGCGTGAAG
>JAENXG010000333.1 GCA_016649675.1 Methyloceanibacter sp. | reverse complement strand
CGATCTCGACGAGGCGTCCTTTCTCATCCTCAAGCGGGCCGTAGGCGGCGATATCTCCAGGGTCTTGCGTGAAGGAGCGGATGCGGACCTCGCCCTTCAGGCCTTGTGCCGCGCCGATCTCGCCGAGCAGCACGCGGTCGTTTGCCGGACCGCCACGAACCGTCCCTCCCTTTTCGCGGGGAGGGGAGGACGGTCGCACTCGGCGTGACCTCGACAAGGCTATTCGGCGGCCGGCTGCTCGGCCTCGGGAGCAGGCTCCGGCTCAGGCTCCGGCTCTGGCGCCGGCGGAGGCGGAGGCGCTGCGGCAGCTTCGGCCGCCGCCTTGGCCTTGTCAGCCTCGGCGACTTTTTTGGCTTCCTCGCGCTCGATACGCTTCTTGCCGGGTTGGCCTTTGCTCGGGTTCGATCGCGCATCGCGCTTTCTCATCCCGGCCGCATCGAGGAATCGGAGCACGCGGTCGGTGGGCTGGGCGCCGACGCCGAGCCAATGCGTCACCCGCTCCTCGACCAGCTTGACGCGCTCTGCGTCCTTCGGCAGGAGCGGATCATAGGTGCCGATCTTCTCGATATAGCGTCCGTCGCGCGGGCACCGCGAATCGGCGACGACGATGCGGTAATAGGGCCGCTTCTTGGCGCCGGCCCGCGCCAGTCTGATCTTCAGTGACATGGTTTCGTTCTCCTAGGTATTCGATCTCAACAATAGAAAATCATCGCTTCTTCGATCCGGGCAGGCCGGGAAGGCCACGGGGAAGAGCGCGCGGCAGGCCAGGCATGCCGCCAAAGCCGGGAAAGCCGCCAGGCGGCAGCCCCGGAAAATTCGGCGGCGGCGGAAGGCTTCCACCAGCGGGAAGCTCGGCCGGCATCTCGGGCGGCGGTCCGCCACCGAACAGCGCGCCAAGCATGCCGCGCTTCTTGCCCATCGCCTTCATCATGTCGGCCATCTGCCGGTGCATCTTCACCAGCCGGTTGATTTCCTGCACGGATGTCCCTGAGCCCGACGCCACGCGCTTCTTGCGCGAGGCATTGAGCAGCTTCGGGTTCTTGCGCTCGGAGCGCGTCATCGAGCCGATCATCGCTTGCTGGCGCTTCAGGATCTTCTCGTCGATATTGGCCGTGTCCAGCTGCTTCTTGATCTTGCCGATGCCGGGCAGCATGGCGAGCACGCCGCCCATGCCGCCGAGCTTCTGCATCTGCTTCAGCTGCTCGGAAAGATCCTCGAGATCGAAGGCGCCCTTCTTGATCTTGCGCGCTATTGCCTCGGCCTTGTCGAGCTCGACGGTTTCCATCGCCTTCTCGACGAGGCCGACCACGTCGCCCATGCCGAGAATGCGTCCGGCGATGCGGTCGGGATGAAAGTCCTCGAGCGCGTCGAGCTTCTCGCCCACGCCGATCAGCTTGATCGGCTTGCCGGTGACGGCGCGCATGGAGAGCGCAGCACCGCCGCGGCCGTCGCCGTCGACCCGGGTCAGCACGATGCCGGTCAGCGCCACGCGCTCGCCGAAGCTCTTGGCGAGGTTGACCGCGTCCTGGCCGGTCAGCGCGTCGGCGACGAGCAGCGTCTCGTGCGGCTTGGCGATCCTCTCGATCTCGGCCGTCTCTTCCATCAGCTCTTCGTCGATATGGGTGCGGCCGGCGGTATCGAGCAGGAGCACGTCGAAGCCGCCGCGCTTGGCGGTTTCGATCGCGCGCTTGGTGATGGTCGCAGGCCCTTCGCCCTCTACGATGGCGAGGGTGGCGACGCCGGTCTGCTCGCCGAGCACCCTGAGCTGCTCTTGCGCAGCGGGGCGCCGCGTATCGAGCGAGGCCATCAGCACTTTCTGCTTGTCGCGGGCCTGGAGCCGCTTGCCGAGCTTCGCCGTCGTCGTCGTCTTGCCGGAGCCTTGCAGGCCGACCAGCATCATCACCACCGGCGGTGTGGCGGCGAGGTCGATGCCTTGCGCGTCCGACCCGAGCATGCGCACCAGTTCGTCATGGACGATCTTGATGACCATCTGGCCGGGGGCGATCGAGCGCACCACCTCCTGGCCGACCGCCTTCTCCTTCACGGCCTCGATGAAGTCGCGCACCACGTCGAGGGCCACGTCGGCCTCGAGCAGGGCGCGGCGGACCTCGCGCATGGCGTCGGCGACGTCGGTCTCGGTTAGCGCGCCCCTGCGGGTGAGCTTGTCGAGGATGGCGCCAAGGCGATCGGATAGGGTCTCGAACATCAGCTAGTCTCAGTCTCCAAACGCAACGTGCGCTCAAATAGGCCAGAGGCCGGTAGCGCAAACCCAAAGCGCGCTCAGGTAGGCCAAAGGCCGGTAGCGCAAACCAAAACGGCACCCGCGGGCGCATCGCGCTGGCGGGTGTTGACCCCCCTGCCTCCCGATCTTTTGATCATGTGCAGGGCGGCGGCTCTTCGAACGGAGCTGCCTTGAATTTCGGCGCGATCCTGGTGGAAGGCGCCCCTCAAGTCAAGCAAGCTCCGCGGGGTCGTGGCTCAGCTCGAATCTTGCGGGCGGACGAGTCGCTTCAATAGAAGCCAGACAATAAACCCGCCCAGCGGGACGCCGATCATGACACTGAGAATATCGAACCAGATATCAGACGTTATGTATCGCAATGTATCGCATCTGGTTCGGGTCATCCCACCAGACATGGCCGACCAAAACGATAAATAATGCGATCCACGCAAGCAAAAGCACGTAGCCAATGCGGGAGATCCTCTGGCGCAGGTCAGTCATTGCCGCCCTCCGACCCTAAGCACCCCGGCCTCCCCCTCAAGCGCCGGCGAAGTAGTTGCCGTGGAAATGGAAGGGGATGGCGTGGGGCGTTTCGGCGCGGGCTTTCTCTTGAAGCGTGGCAGCGTCGAGCACGAGCAGAAAGGATTGATCATTCGCGATGTCGAGCACGACCGACAGAAGCACGCCGTCATCTTCCGTTTGCGCCGACGGGGCAGGAACGAAGACGGGCTCGCCGGGATAGACGCCTTCCTCGTACCAGCTCATGACCTCTCCGGTCTTGGTATCGACCTTGACGATCGAGTCGAGAAAGTCG
>JAENXG010000128.1 GCA_016649675.1 Methyloceanibacter sp. | reverse complement strand
CTTTTTTGCTGTGGCAAAAAGCGAATGTCCATTAAGTTGCGCTCGTCCTGGGGAAGAGCGGAAAGAGGCTCGATTATAAACTGCTGAAAATTGCGGTGATCCGCAGGATCGACGGGTTTGTATGCGGTCCTAAGACATTCCAAAGCACCTACACTTGAGGGAGGGTAGGACTTATTAAGAAATTGGCGCAACCCCTCTTGCAAGCTGCCAAGCTCTGCTAGCTCGCCTAGAGGCTCCAAGAAATAGAGGAGCTGGTCTACTCTCGCGGGCTGAATATACTTGTTGAGAGCTCGCGCCGCTGCCTCTGGGCGCTGTTTTTGCAAGAAGAGCCGAGCGATACCCATGATGCTGACTCTGGAAAACCGCCTGAATTCTTCATCGTTGAGTGTAAACAAAAAATTCTCAATTTGGTCCGTCTTACCGGTTTTTACAGCGTAGGCCAGGAATTGGTCCAATATTTTAAAAATTCTCCTAAGGGTTTTTTCTTTTTTGTTTATCTCCTTACGAAGACTAGTAAGTATAGCCTTCTTTTTTCTTCTTTTATCCAGAATGGGAAAGGCCGCAAGAAACAAGCGTCTAATCTTGCGCACTCGGTTCGGCAGCTGAGCGATCAAAGGGCCTTCCGTGCTCGCCTTTCGCTGATCCACGCTCGCGATTTCGCTGAGCGAGGCCTTCAGAAGTTCGGATTTCACCCGTAGTAGGAAGGCGGCCCGAGATTGGTCAGTCATTCAATATACCCGGGGTCTACCAATGCCACGCAATCGGCCACGCTCCCAGCAAATAGCTGGTCAGCTGAGGTATGAACGGTCCGGCCAATGCGCCTCTGCCGAAAAAGCGATCGTCCAAAGTCATTACCCCACCACTAGACGATGCGAGCGAGGACGCTACCCCCCTTGAGATCAAGGGTCTAATTGACAGTGACCGGCCCCCGTCGAGTGGTCCAGTTCCAATGTTAGTTTAATGGCGAGCTCGGCGCCAGGGGGAGCGTGGCCGTCGGAGCCGTTTGAGTGCGCGCAGACAGCCACGCCGCAAGGGCAGGCACGAACAACTTCGGGTGCCGGCGGCTTGTAGCCCAGAGAAGCATGAGGGCGCACGGCGTTGTACAACACGACGACAGAACGCCCACGGGAGTGAGGAACGCGAGCTTCTTTATCCGTGGCATCCATGGGCGGGATGCCTTGTTCACATTCATCAGGTGATCGAGAAGGGTGGCGGGGAGGTTTTCCGCTGTAGCCGCTTGGGTTCGACGTCGGGTCGGTGGCTGGAGGTTCCGGCCTGGATGTTCGATCGGGCAGCCAGTGCCGCCTGGTGGGTTGGAGCCACTCCCCATGTTGATTTTGCTGCGCTCCGCGTCTTGGCGGGGCTGCTGCAGGACGTTACGCCCGTTTCGGGTGCACCATCGCAATTGCGGGATTCGAGCGCAGCATTGCTCTCTCACGAGGCGAATCGGGGAGATGTTCATGCCGCGCCAGCCCACGACATATCAGTTCGATCTGTTCTCCAACCCGCACGACGCCGAGACGGCGCAGACGCCGCAATGGCAGGCGCTGCCAATCGAGACACGCCAGGCGCTGACGAAGCTGATGGTCCGCCTGATCCTCGACCACGCCGACGGCGATCGCATTCCGGAACGGGAGGAGACGCGTCATGACGTCTGAGAAGATCAGGCCGCACCATCTGGAGCGCAAGGCAATCCTTTATGTGCGGCAGTCCTCGCCCCATCAGGTTCTCCACAATCGCGAGAGCAGCGCCCTGCAATATGCCATGCGCGATCGTCTCACAGCGCTGGGCTGGTCTCGTATCGATACGGTCGATGACGATCTCGGCCGCTCAGCGGCGGGCGGCGTCACGCGCGCCGGCTTCGACCGAATGGTGGCCGAAGTCTGCCTCGGCAAGGTCGGTGCGGTCGCTGCGCGGGAAGTCTCGCGTTTCGCCCGCAACAGCCGTGACTGGCAACAGCTGATCGAGATGTGCCGCGTCGTCGATACGGTGCTGATCGATCAGGAGACTGTTTATGCGCCGCGCCAGGGCAATGATCGGCTGCTGCTGGGACTGAAGGGAAGCCTCAACGAGTATGAGCTCGATCTTCTTCGCCAGCGTTCCCTGTCGGCCCGATACGAGAAGGCGCGGCGCGGCGAACTCATCGTGGCTGCCCCGGTCGGCTTCGTGAAGGTCGGCGACAGGCTCGAGAAGGATGCCGATCGCCGTGTCCAGGACGCCATCACCCTCGTGTTCGACAAGGTGGCGGAACTCGGCAGCGCCCGGCAGGCCCTGCTCTGGTTCCTTGAGCATGGGCTGGATTTGCCCGCAAAGCGCAACAACAGTGACGTGGTCTGGCGCAGGCCGAACTATGCGACCATCCACCGGATGATCGAGAACCCGATCTACGGCGGCGCCTACGCCTATGGTAAGAGTCGTGTCGCGACAGGATATGATGCAGCAGGAGTGATCCGACCCAGGAGCCGCCGCAAGGCGCGAGCCGAATGGCTGGCGTTGATTCCAGGCATCCATGAGGGTTACGTCAGTTGGGAGCGGTCGGAGGCGATCCGCAAGATGGTGAGCGACAACGTACCCCAAGGCCGGCATCATGGAGCGCCCAAGCATGGCGACGCCCTGCTCGCCGGTCTTGTCCGCTGTCGGCGCTGCGGACGCAAGCTGACGGTCCGATACACGGGAACCAGCCATAACATTCCACGCTATTCCTGCTGGCGGGGTTTGCTCGACAATGGCGAGCCGCGCTGCATCGCCTTTGGAGGATTGCGCGTCGACGACGCCATTGAAGAAGCGCTTCTACGGGTCGTCGAGCCGGGAGCGATCACCGCGGCCGTCGAAGCCGAAGCACAAGCGACCGGTCGGCGCGATCAGGTTCGCGACGCGCTGGCGCACGATCTCGAGGCCGCACGCTACAGCGCCGATCGGGCATTCCGGCAGTATGACGCCGCCGATCCGCAGAACCGGCTTGTCGCGGCGGAACTGGAGTTACGATGGAATCGGGCGCTCACGCGAGTCGGCGAGATCGAGATCAGGATTGCCGAGCATAATGCGTCGACACCAGGACCATCACTTCTGTCGCCAGCACACGTCACCGCGCTCGCCACGGATCTCAAGGCTGTCTGGTCGGCGCCGACGACAGATGCAAGGCTCAAGAAGCGCATCGTTCGCACCGTCATCCATGAGGTGGTCGCTGATATCGACGCTGAAGCGGCCAAGATCGTTCTCCTGATCCATTGGATTGGCGGTGTCCATACCGAACTGCGCCTGCCGCGCCGCCGCCGTGGGCAGCGCAACAGCACCTCAGCCGATATCATCGCTGCTGTGCGGCAACTGGTTCTTATCGCCAATGATGATCTGATTGCCGGCATTCTGAACCGGAACGGCCTTGCAACTGGCTACGGCAATCGCTGGACACGGGAGCGGGTCACTGCGCTCAGGTCCCACCATAAGATCCCCGTCTTCCGCCCGGCGTTGGACGGGCACGAACCGTGGCTCAATCTTAGCAAAGCCGCACGCCTGATCGGCGTTGTGCCAAAGACGCTCAGGCTCGCCGCCGAGGCGGGCGAGATTGAAGGCGTTCATCCCCTGGCGGATGGTCCGTGGATCTTCAGCCGATCAGCGCTTGGCGTGCCGGACGCTCAGCGCATCGCTCATCGCGCGCGAAAAAATCCAAAATACCCCACGGGATCGCATCTCGATCAGCAAATCCTATTCCCTTCAATGGCATAGACAGATGGGTGTTATGAAACAGGATTGTAGTCGGCGCGCCAGGCTTCGAGCACAATGCGGGCGTGGGAGAGCGAGCGGAACAGGGTCTCGTTTAGAAGCTCATCGCGCAGGCGACCGTTGAAGCTCTCTACGAAGGCGTTCTGCACCGGCTTGCCGGGCGCGATATAGTGCCAGGCCACCTGGTGATCGTCGGCCCAACGCAACACCACATTGCTGGTCAGCTCAGTGCCATTGTCCTCACGATCATCCTCGGCTTGCCTCGTTCGAGGCAGAGCCGATCGAGCTCGCGGGCGACCCGCATGCCGGAGAGCGAAGTGTCGGAAATCATCAACTACCGCAAGAATGCGGAAGCGGCGGCCGTCGATGAACTGATAGGAAATCGAGCGACCACCTCATTGGGCAAGCGCGGTACGGCGACCGGCGCCCTCGAGGCATACGGAAGAGCAGATCATTGAGATCGCAGTGAATGTGCTCTGCCGTACGGGGACTAGCTCTGCTAAGAAAAAAGAGCTAATAGAAAAAAACTAACTTGCACGCGAAAGTTTGCATCTTAAGGATGGCTAACATGCGGAGCATGGACGAGCATTTCTCGGAGGTAGCAGACAAGTACAACGAACTCCGGAAAACCGATCACGAGCCGATCGAGTACATCCGAGATCTGTTTTCCAACCGCGCGCGTTGCGTCGCCATAGACGTTGGTTGCGGACCTGGTCGGTACGCTCTCCTCCTCCTGCAGATGATGCCGCAGCTCCATCTGATCTGCCTCGATCGGAGCAGCGACATGATTGCCGAGACCACGCGTCTCTTACGTGTTGCCAATATCGACCGCTTCGATGCCACCACTGGGGACGCTAGCGAGTTTCCCCTAGACCCGAACTCCGTCGACGTGGTGTTCACCTTCAATGCCGTTCATCATTTTATTATGCCAGCCTTCTTGCGGGAGGCCCGACGTGTGCTTAAAAAGGACGGCATAATTGGAATTTATACTCGCCTTCTGTCTCAAAACGAGACCAGCATCTGGGGCAGGTACTTTCCAGATTTCAATACGGTGGAGCGGCGACTCTACTCCCTCGACAGCATCGAGGCGACCATTCGGAGCATCCCCGGCTTGGCGCTCGATACCATCAAACTGTTCCGATTCGACCGCGTAAGCTCGTTGGAACGCCTCATCGAGAAGGTCAGGGCCCGTCACTACTCCACCTTCAGCCTCTACAAGGAGGAGCGCCTGGAAGAGTGCATATCTGAGTTTCGAGAGAGCATCATGCGCAACTTCTCGGAAGCCGACCAGATCCGTTGGAGCGACGGCAACGTCTTTCTGACCGTGAAGGCTTGCTAGCCGCGAATCTGATAGCCGCAACTCCGGCGGGTTGCACGGTCTCATTCAAAAAATGACACAAATGAAGCGTGGAAAAGAGATTCTTCCAGCATCTGGGAAGCTGGGCGTGCTCCTGCCGGGAATGGGTGCGGTAGCGACCACCTGTATCGCCGGTGTCGAATTGGTGAGGAGAGGATTGGGGGTGCCGGTCGGGTCCATGACGCAGCTGGGCACAATACGGTTGGGAAAAGGCGCGGCGCAACGTGTTCCTAAAATCCGGGATTTCATGCCCCTTGCGCGCCTATCCGACTTGGTGTTCGGGGGATGGGATGTGTTTCCCGACGATTGCTACGCCGCCGCCCTGAAGGCGGGGGTGCTGGAGGATGCCCATCGGGACTCGGTGAAGGACTTTCTCCAGAAAATCCGACCGATGTCGGCAGTATTCGATCCCGCCTATGTGCCCACGTTGCGCGGCGGAACGAACATCAAGTCAGCAGCGAGCAAGATGGACTTGGCTCAATGCCTCGTCGAGGACATAGAGGGATTCCGAAGCGACAGCCGCGTCAACCGACTGGTCATGATCTGGTGCGGCTCCACAGAAGTCTGGATTGAGAGAGCCGAGGCGCACCAAGGAATCAAAGAATTCGAGACCGGACTCCGCGCGAATGATCCGGCGATAGCTCCGAGCATGATCTACGCGTATGCCGCTTTGAAATGCCATATTCCTTTCGTCAATGCTACCCCCAACCTGTGCATTGACATTCCGGCGCTGGTGCAACTCGCAGAGGCGAACGGGGTCCCGGTCGCGGGGAAGGATCTTAAGACCGGACAGACCCTTGTTAAGACAGTGCTGGCGCCGGGTTTGACGGCGCGCCTGTTGGGACTAAGAGGGTGGTTCTCCAGCAACATCCTGGGCAATCGGGACGGCCAAGTTCTCGACGATCCAGGGTCGTTCAAGACCAAAGAATCGGTGAAGCTTTCGGTACTCGAACACATCCTTGAGCCGGAGCTATACCCGGAGCTCTATGGCAATTTCCATCACGCGGTCCGGATCAACTATTACCCACCGCGTGGTGATAACAAGGAGAGTTGGGACAGTATCGACCTTACCGGCTGGCTCAATTATCCGATGCAAATCAAGGTGAACTTCCTATGCCGAGATAGTATTTTAGCCGCGCCCCTCGTCCTTGACCTGGCGTTGTTCATTGATCTTGCGCACCGCGCTGAGATGAAGGGGATTCAGGACTGGCTGTCATTCTATTTCAAGTATCCGATGTCCCCCCCGGGCGTCGATCCAGAAAACAATCTGTTTATCCAACTAGTGAGAATGAAGAAAATGCTTCGGTTCCTCATGAACGAAGAAGGGGACGGCATCGAAACCTAGCTAGAGAAAAGCCAATCATGACTTGGCCATTAGCCCAGGGGCCGGTTGAGCTATTGGGCAAGTCGCTCATCGCGGTTAGGGCCATGGCATTTTCGATCGGACCGCTTAAGTGTAATCGTTTGACTTGAGACGCGTCGCAAAACCCCCATGCGGGACCCGCAAGTGTACTGTTTGGAGCAGACCCTCAGGAATCCCGAGTGGTCTTACTGCGGGGAGGCATATCCGCCTTGCCATCCTCCTACGCTTCCTCGCCATCTTCGTCTTTCTCGTTTCAACCCTTAGCGTTCAGGCTGCGGATGTCCCCGTTGTGGGCTTCGTCTTCCAACCGAAGCTTAAATTATATCACGCGACGGCACTGCCACGGCGGTTGTCAACACTCTCTTGCATATAAACGAGCTTCGTACAGGAGCTAATACCAAGTCGCGATGATCATGACCGATAGGCCCAGTCACGCATGCCGATTGACATGATCGTCCAGGGTCGATCGACGAG
>JAENXG010000413.1 GCA_016649675.1 Methyloceanibacter sp. | reverse complement strand
GATGGAAGGGCCTTGGTGCCGATTCCGAAGAGAAGCACGAGCCCGCGAGCGACGTCGACACTGAATTGGTGGATAGGCTGAAGCGCTTGACCCCGAACGGCCGATTAGAGAAGCGGACATCCGACTGTGGCGCGCAGGGCTGACGGCCGGAGTCTTTTGACACTGCTGTCCCTCTTGGGCGACAGCCCTCGCCAGACTTGCTTCTGGACGTCTGGTTACCTCTTCATGGAACTGCCAGAGGATGACCTGACTCAGCACAAGACGTCCGCTATAGAGCGCAAAGCGGGCCTCAGGCGAGGCGGCGCACCTGTCTGCCTTTGACCCTAAGCGGACACTCTCGCCCTAGCCAAGATGTTGCAACAAGCCGTGCTTTGCGACCTGAGCCAGGATCGTGACGCCCCTGACTTGCGAACCTATGTAAGCGCCTATGGCGCCGCCGCCGGAGCGGCACTTGAGAAGGCCATGTGTAAATAGCCAAAATGCACAAGCGCGCCGAAGACGACCGCAAATAGGACTGTGTCGACCAACGCGTTCACGAATCGGTTGTTGAATTGGTGGACGAAATAGGGCGGCCGAGTCAAATGAACAAGTTGAACTCAGTCTGCTCTGCGGTGCCCTCGACCGCAAAGAGTTCTCAAGGGTGCTTTTCATTTTTTGCTTGGCGCATCCCTTCGGCGAGCGAGTCCTGCTCACACATATACGCCCCGACTTTCGTGTTGCCGTAATTGTAGGATCCGCGGAAGTGGTAGACGTTCGACCGGGTATTTGCCCACACGACCGTGTCGGAGGGGCAATGCGCCCATGCCAGCATTTCCGTGGAGTACTGGTTAGCCCCGGTTTGTCCTTCATCGGGACACTTGTATGCGTTTGACAAGCTCGGCCGACATCCGCGCTCGGGCGTCGAAGCCGTCTTCGCGGTTGGAGTGGGACGACCCTTCGCACTCTTCGGCGGAGGATGAGAAGTGCCCGGGCACGTCCAGAGGTTGGAGAGGCTAGGGCGGCAAGCGCGACCCGATGAGTTGGTCGTCTTTGTGATCGTCTTTGGGGTCTTCGTGGCAGGCGTGGACGTGTCAGGACAGTGATACATATTGGACAAGCTGGGGCGGCAAGCTCGTTCGGCGGCGGCCGCAGGAGACGTGGCAAACGTCAAAATCGCTAGGAGCGCGAGAGCAATCGGCGTTTTCATGGTCCGCCTCCAATATTCGTCATGGCAGCCTGCCTTGAAGCAAGTGTGCGCGGGCTGGCCAGCGGCGCCTTGGGAGGGGTGAGCCTGCAAGTGCGATCCAGTGTGGGGCCCGCGCACTCAATTATGATAGCTCGCCAGGGCTGACAATAGCGTCTGCTTTTTTATGCCGAGTCCGGCTTTATTCACTTGCACCGGTTAGCCATAAGCCCAGATTCGCATTCCTGTCGCGTGCGAGTACGCCAGGGCTTGGTGGGGCAATCTCTCGAGACCGAGCCCGGCTTCAAGGAAGTGGGCGAGAACACGCCAAGGGTCATCACTGTCCTGATCATGCCACCAGCCAACGACAATCTGTTACGAGGAGCTGAGAAACATGCATATCGTCTGGACTATCGTCATCGGCTTTGTTGCAGGGGTGATCGCCAAGCTAATCACGCCCGGTGATAAAGAACCGAAAGGCTTCATACTAACGACAATCCTTGGCATCGTCGGCGCGTTCGTGGCCACCTATCTAGGTCAAGCGATTGGCTGGTATGGGGAGGGTCAGGGCGCCGGTTTCATCGGAGCCATCTTGGGTGCAGTGATCATCCTCCTGATTTGGGGACTTATCGAGAGGCGTAGGCAAACGACTTCGTAACAGGTAGCAGCACAGCTCACCCTCGCCTTGTGGGCTAGACTACCCGCGCGCAACAAAACTCCACATGTCCGCTTGTGGCACTAAGCGGACATCACCCAATCGACTCGTCAGGTCTGCTTCCGGCTGAAAAGCGGACGTGCCTAATCAGCGCTTATAATGTCCGCTAATGACCCAAAGCGGACATTTCCTTCGCCTCTATTAAGCGGCTATACCAACATCATTCCGCCAGCCCGCAAGACGAAGAGCGGATGGAGATGAGCAAGAAAGGCCGGCACACTGACCTTCACGAGTGCAACGCCGCAAGAGGGCGCGGAATGCAAGAACATCAATTACGACCCAATGGTGATGAGCGACGGCATCGCTCCGACCGACCTGTGACCTCGACTTTTGGCGTGATGTTCGTAGCACGGCCTGAGGATGCCGCGCGCGAACTTGCCCGTGTGTGTAAGAAGGGCGGGCGACTTGGAATTTGCACATGGCCGCCTGGAGATACTGAAAGGTGCGGCGGCTCGACCGTTTCGAGTCTCATCTGCGGTGAGGTTTGAGCCATGCTCCAGGCTTGGCTGTCTTTCGGTTACATCGTCCTGCTCGCGATTC
>JAENXG010000478.1 GCA_016649675.1 Methyloceanibacter sp. | reverse complement strand
GCGCCGACGATCTCCTTCTGTCCCGTCTCGATATTGAGCAGGTAGACGCGGGGCGTATCGCCCTCGAAAGACATGTAAGTGATCTCTTGCGTCGACGGGCTGAAGCGGGGCGTCAGCACCAGGTTCTGCCCCGTGGTCAGCAACCTGACGTTGAAGCCATCCTGATCCATGATGGCGAGGCGCTTCATGCGCTTGTCCTTGGGGCCCGATTCGTCGACGAACACGATGCGGGTGTCGAAATAGCCTTTCTCCCCGGTGATCCGCTCATAGATCGAATCGGCGATGATATGGCCGATGCGGCGCCCATCCTTGGGCCGCGCGAAGAACTGCTCGCCGGCGAGCTGCTTGCCGGAGAACACATCCCACAACCGGAACTCGGCTTTGAGCCTGCCGTCGGCGCTGCCGATGCGGCCGACGACGAGGGCCTGCGCGTTGACGACCCGCCATTCCTCGAAGCGGGGCACGTTGTCGGTGCCGATCCCCTTCTCGACGAAGGCGGCCTGGTCGATCGGGCTGAACAAGCCCGACGCGCGGAGGTCGCTTGCCACCACGTCGGAGATTTCGCGCGCGGCTTGAGCATCCACAGATCCGTCGCCGGCGAAGTCGGGAATCGCGATCGGCAGAGCCTGGATGGTGCCTTGGGTGATGTTGAGCTCGACCACGGCGTTGGCAGGCTCCGCGCCGGCAAGCGCACTGAGCATCAGCAGGACGAGCGCGAAGCCATGGCGGGAGCAGCTCGAAGGCGGCGAGCTCGGATCGGTGGGGCGAGGCATCTTGCGTGGCATCGTGGTTGTTCGAATCGGCGGCTTCTCTAGCCGTTGCGATACATCTCGCTTGGGTCGAAATTGAGGATCATGTCGCGCCAGAGCGCGTATTTCGCCTTGGGCAGCATGTAGGGCTGGCACTGGTAGACGGCCCTCACCGCGCTGTCGGCAGCCGCCTGGAAGAAGGGCGAGGAGCCGCTATTGGCGACTGATGGATAGCCGACCAGCGTCCCGTCCTCGTTGAGCTGCAGCCGGAGCTTCACCACGATCTGGTCGGCGCCGAGGCCGCCGGGCGGCGGGGTCCAGCAATCCGCGATGCGCGCTCGCAAGGCATCTATCTCATTGACGGACATGGCCGTTTCCGTGCCGTTCTTCTGACCGCGCACGGGTTTTTTTGGCGCATCGTCGGACGGCACGACCGGCGTAGGCGCGTTCGCTGCGTCGGGGATCTTATTGAGGAGCGCGGCGATCTTGTCGGCATTGAACCCGGGCTTCTTCACCGCCGGCGGCTTAGGCTTTTTCGGCGGGTCGGCCGCGGCATCCTTCACAGGCTTGGCCGCCTTGTCGGCGGCCTTGTCTGCGTCCGGCTTTGGCTCGGCGTCCTTCGGCTTGTCCGCCTTGTCCTCAGGCTTTGGAGTCTCCTTGGCCTTGTCGTCCAAGGCCGCCGTCTGCTCAGGCGGTTTTTTGGCCTCGGCCTCCTTCACGGCTTGAGGCTTCGGCGCCTCTGGCTTTCCGGCAAGCGGCCCATCGTCCTTGGCGTCGGCCATGCCGGCCTTGATCTTGGTGACGTCGCCGGAGGTGGCGAGGTCGATGGGGATGGCGAGAAGCGGCGCCCTGTCCAATTTGGTAGCCGGGAACGCGACGAGCGCCCAGAGAAGGATCGCCGTATGCAGCGCGGCCGAGATGAAGGTGCTCCTGCCCATGACGCTCTTGCTTCGATCTACGGTGACTTGGCTCCGTCCACCGGTTCGGTGACCAGCGTCACGGGAATGCCCGCGGCCTTGATTCTCGCGAGCACCTTGGCGACGCTGCCATACTGCGCGCGATCGTCGCCCCGCACCTCGACGCGGTCTCCGGCTCCGGCGTCCCTGATAGCAGTGAGTTTGGGCACAAGTTCGTCAAAGCCGATCTCCGTGCTTTGCAAGAAGACTTTGCCCTCAGGATTGACGGTGATGGCGAGCGCCTCTTTTTGCGCATCGACCGGACCTGCCTCGGTCTTAGGCAGATCGACTTTCGGCAAGTCGGACTTCGGCTCGAT
>JAENXG010000248.1 GCA_016649675.1 Methyloceanibacter sp. | reverse complement strand
TGTCCAGACCGGATGAGCAGGGGACGATCACCGAAAAATTCCTGTTTGGCTCGACCAACATCAGGGTCGGGATCACCAACAACACCGAGCTGCAATTTCTCTTGCAGCCCATCAATGCCGTGCGAACGCGGTTCAAAAAACCGGCCATGACCACCTGGGACGCGGGCCCGGACGTCCTGGAGATAACCGGCAAATACAATTTCTATGGGAACGACACATTCGAAAAACCCGGTGCAACGGCGCTTGGCATCATCCCTTTCATCGACATTCCCACGGTGCATAACGGCGTGGGTCAGGATCATGTCGAGGGGGGTATGGACGTTCCTTTCGCCATCAAGCTGTCGGATAAGGCCGAGCTTGAGCTAATGACGGAGTACGACTTTATCAAAAACAATCAGGGCTCCGGATATCACGTCGAATATTTCAATAGCGGATCTTTCTCGTACGAATTTACCTCGAAATTTTCCACATACTTCGAAGTCGCCACGCTTTTCGGTAATGAAGATCCGTTTGGCGGGATTGTTACCCTCGGAACAGGAATCCTCTATCAGCCAAACGGCAATACCCAAATCGATGTTGGGTCCAATTTTGGCGTGACGCGAGCCTCCGACCGCATCAACCCATTCGTCGGTCTGACCAAACGCTTTTAGTGCTAGTTTGAGGGGTCAGCGTACAGGTTCAGAAGGTCGATGCCATTGGCGAGTTCATGTCCAAGGGACGGAACCGTGACCAAAGTCGTTCCGCAGATAAGCCTTTGTCTGATCGGCATGTCGCTATTGTTCGCTTTGGCGACGAGTCTCGCCAACGCCGAAACGGCGGCCTGCACCGATAAAGCTCTTCCACTCGAGACGCCTGGGAATGACAAAGCGCAGATGCAAACTTTAATTATGCAGGGGGTCGATTGCGCGCGAGGGGGCAAACCGGAAAAGGCAATCACGCTTTTCAGTGGAGTCATCAAGCGCGATCCAACTCTGTCGCGTACCTCAACCGCGGCAGCACGGAAGCCAGCCTTGGCGAGGTCGGGCTAGCCGTGGATGACTATACTGCGGCGATTAGCTTGCAACCCAATTTTGTCGAGGCTTGGTATGACCGGGGAACGACGTTCGCGCATATGCGTCGTTTTGAACGCGCCATCGTTGATTTCACCGAAACGATCCGGTTGAAGCCCGATTTTGCGCTCGCCCTTTGCAATCGAGCATTCGCAAATTTCGAGCTAAATCGTTATGACGACGCGCTCGCTGACTATACGATAGCCATCGCCAGAGCCCCTACGCTGACCTATTGCTACCCCGGTCGCGGCAACCTCTTCCTGACGATAGGCGAGTATCAGAAGGCAGTTGATGACTTCACTGAGGCAATCAGTCAGCAACCGCCCGACGCGCTCACTTTGAGTCGGAGAGCGCAAGCATACGAAGCTCTTGGCCAGCGTGACCACGCTCTCGATGATTTTCGCGCCGCTCTAGTGGCCGACCCAAAGCTTGAAAGCGCGAAAGAGGGCGTCGCCCGGCTCACTGAGGAGCAAAAACGGTCCGATAGCGAAAACAAATGATAGGTCCGGACAGCCTCAATGGGAAAGGACACATTGTTGCGCCGCTTGGTGCTTACCCTTCTCGGTGTGCTGGCCACAGCTGGCATTGCGGCTATTACTGTTTGGAGCTTTATCCAAGGCCACGCGGAATTGGCGCAGGAGGCTGAGCGAGCGCAGCCGATTAAGCCTCCACAGCGGGTGTCGTTCGAGAGAGGTGAGCCGGTCTTCACGCTAGACGCCGCGGCCCAACAACAGAGCGGACTGCGGACTGTCGAGCTCTAGCAAACGAAACACCATGAAGTATTGCGCGCCTACGGCACCCCGCTCTCAACGCGCCACCGAGTTGGTCCGCTTCGTGCCAACAGCGGGGGGTGCTCATGCATAATCGAACAGCGCCATGAAACCGAAATCCATGTGCAGCTGCTCGTGACAGTGAAAGAGCGTGCGGCCTGGGTTGTCGGCGACGAAATCGAGCTCGAGCTCCTGGAAGCCGCCAAGCATCACCACGTCCTTCAACACCCCCGCCATGGGTTTGCCGCCGACTCGTGTCAGTTCGAAGCTGTGCCGGTGCAGGTGCAGCGGATGAATGTCATCGCTTGCATTGCGAAACTTGAGCCGGTAGCGGCGCCCTTCTTGCACCTTGTACAGCGGCTTCATGGTCTCCATGGAGAATGCTTCGCCATTCAGCGTCCATAGATTGAAGCCGTTGGCAGCTGCATTGTGCTTGACGATAGTCATCTCGATTGTCTCGTCGGGCGTCGGTGTCGTCGTGTCGGCATTGCCGAAGCGCGTGTAATCCCAGCGGAACGGTTTTGGCTTCATCCATTGTGGTTTGCCCCCATTCCCGGAATATTCAACAACGATGCCCATGCCATGGGAACGGTCGTCATCGGAAAGATCGCCCATGACGAAGACACCGGGATGGTTCATTTCCACGATGGCCGAGATGCGCTCCGCGGTGCCGAGCCAAAGGACAGGCACATCGGCCGGCGTGGGAACCGGATTGCCGTCAAGCGCCACAACACGAAAGACATGGCCCGGGAGCGCCAGGCTGCGAGTCTCGGTGGCGCTGGCATTGAGCACATGGAAGAGCACCCGGTCACCCTGTCTGACACGGATCGGCTCGCCGGCCCCCAGCATTTTGCCGTTGATGCTGAACAGCCCGTAGCCAACCTCATAGCCTTTAGGCGTGCCCTTGGCCTCCTCGTCGGCCTTCGCGCCTATCTCTTGCAGTTCCTTGATGGGCGTGCCAGGCGCGAGCATGTCTAGGTCCATATCTCCGCCGCGGCTGAAGGACGGCTCGAATTCTTTCATCACCAGGAAGACTTCACGGTCGTATGCCCCAGGATCGTTCTTGGGCTCGATATAGACAGGCCCCGACTGGCCCGTATAGGTGCCGCGATTGAGGTCGGCGCCGGGCAGCACGTGAGTGTGATAGAAGCGAAACCCTGCGGGCTTCGGCACGAAGGCGATGCGGCGCATGCCCCACGCCGGCACAAAGGGCGAGCCTTCCTCCGCCGCACCGTCGACGTCGCTTGGGATCATCTGCCCGTGCCAGTGCACAAGCTCCGGCACGCACGTGTTATTGTAAATATCGACGACCGTCTGCTGCCCTTCGTTGAAGCGGATGAGCGGCCCCGGGAACTGACCGTTATAGAGCGTGGTCGAGACGATATGGTTGGGCGCCAGCTCCACAAGACCGGTGCCAATGCGAATAGTGTAATCCGCTTTCTCATCACCGATGGCCCAGGCCAAGCGCGGCGCGGCGCCAATCAGCGGTAGCAGTCGAGCAAGCTTTAACAGGCAGCGGCGATCGATTGTCACAGGTCAGACCCTCTCATGTGGGGGCACCGCGGGCCAAGATCGCAACCATTTTAGGCGGTGCGATGGACTATCAGCTTGCGGCTGTCGCGCGCAGGGGCGATGGCCGGTGCGAGCTCGGCGGTCCGGATAGAATGTCCGCTTTGGGTCAGTTGCGGACGTACCGGCGAGCCAGTGAATTGGTCCGCAAAGTGCCATTAGCAGACATTCGCTGGCTGTTACTAGATGGCGGCGCACGCCTTCACACAACGCGCGCCGCGCCCAACCTAGGCGTGACGCCGCTGGTAGACGTCATAACCTTTGAGTCTTTTGACCAAATTGAAATCCTGCTTCAGCAATTTGGCGAGGCGGGCTTTGTCCGCATCGACCACGTCGTCATCGAGTTGCAATTCGTGCTTCACGATTAGCCAGCGGATTTGTAGGTCGCGGCCAATTTTCAAAACCTCATCGGGCGTATACGGATTTACGGTGTGATCGAACATCAGAACTGGAACACGCGGCTGACGGCCCGTCGTGTAATAAAAAAGGTCTTCGCCGGGCAGCATTAAAATAGCGTCCCCGCCGGGGATCTCTTGCTCCGCATAGCGCGTAAGCTGTTCGAAGTTTGGAATCCAGTTCCCGCGCGTCGAGAGTCCCTTCAATTCTGGGAGCGTCGCTTCAGTCAGCTGACCATCGTCGAGCTTGGCGTAATCGAGTCGCTCATGCGACCAGACATAGGCTCCGCCAGAAATC
>JAENXG010000201.1 GCA_016649675.1 Methyloceanibacter sp. | reverse complement strand
GAGCCGCTGCTGCTAAGCGACGCCGGCCCGACCATGGTTGCTGCCGACCGCATCGCGGGGGCTAAGGCGATCGAAGCCACCGACGCAAGCGTCATCGTCATGGATGACGGGTTCCAGAACCCGAGCCTGGTCAAAGACTTGTCCCTGATCGTGGTCGATGGCGGCGCGGGGCTCGGCAATGGCCTCGTCATGCCGGCTGGACCCTTGCGGGCGCCGCTCGACAAGCAGCTCGCTCGCGCCGACGCGCTGGTGGTGATCGGCTCGGGCGACAAGGGGGCTTCTTTGGCCGATGCCTTCAAGGCGCGCGGCAAGCCTGTGTTCACGGCGCGCATACAGCCCCGCCAGGACTCCCGCTGGCTCCGCGTGCTGCCGGTGATCGGCTTTGCCGGCATCGCCAACCCGGAGAAGTTTTTTGCGACGTTGCGCTCGAATGGGGCGGGGCTCGAGGAGAGGCGCTCCTTCCCCGATCATCACCGCTACACCAATCAGGAGGCGGCGGCGCTGCTCAAGCTGGCGAAGGACCGGAAGGCGATGCTCGTCACCACCGAGAAGGATTGGGTGCGGTTGCCCGACGTGGAAGGGACGCCCTTAGGCGAGCTCAAATTCCGCTCGCGCCCCTTCCCCATCGCCGTTCAGTTCGACGACATCGAGACTCTGAAGGAGCTTCTGGCAGCTGCGCTAGCGAAAGCGACGGCGTAGTCCAAGGCAGTCTTAGGGGTGGGTCTCGCGGAAGCGCTTGAGAGAGGTCGCCGCGTCCACGTACGCCTCCTGCCGCTCGACGCTCCAATAGCGGAGCTCTTCGAGTGGGATGATGCGGCCGGTGACGGCGCAGCGCACAAAGTCGCCGGGGCTCAGCACCTGCACCTCGCCGTCGAGATATTTGAGCTTGGCCTCGCCCTTGAAGCCGAGATTACGTTCGAAGCGGTTCATCAAGACTGAGCGACTCGTCTCTTAGAGTTGTTGTTCGTCACAATAACCTCAACCCGGCGCGTATGGCCAGTGGGTCTGCTTTTCTGCGCATGATCTTTTCGGAAAACCGGTTCCCACTTTTCCGGATCATGCTTAGAGCAACGTCCCCTGCTTTTCGCCTCCGCGCTTGCGCGGTTCTTTCGCCTCAGGCTCGCGGCCGTCGGCATGGGCTCCAACATGGCCATCGGCGAACTCGATGTCGAGAGCAGCGCCCGGCCTCACTTCCACTGCACGCCTGAGCATGGAACCGTCGGCGCTGCGCACGAGCGCAAAGCCGCGCGCGAGCACGTTGTGATGACCGAGCGTCGAGAGAAGCTTGCCTTGCGAGTCGAGCCGCCGCCTTGAGCGTTCCATCAATGCGGACAGGGACCGGCCCCGGGCTCGGTCGAGGCGGGCAAGCCGCTCGCGGCCGGCAAGCGCCGCCCGCGCCACGATATGCGGCCTTAACCGCGAGGCAATGCGCTCGAGCCAGGTGCGGTGCGCCCGGGCATTGGCAAGGAGCGCGCGCGGCAGCCTTCCGCTCGCGCTGTCGAAACGCTGGCGCGGCAGATCGAGAATGCGCGCCCGCTGCGGCAACACGCGGGCGAGCGCCACAAGGCGCCGCCGCTCACCCTCGATCAGGCGCCTGAGCGCAGCCGCCACGCGAAGCCCGAAGCCGCCGACCCTGATGAGGAGATCGCCGCGCACCGGCACGGCACGCTCGGCCGCGGCTGTCGGCGTCGGCGCGCGCCAGTCCGCCACATAATCGATGATGGTCCAGTCGGTCTCATGCCCGACCGCGGAGATGAGCGGAATCGCGCTTGCCGCGACCGCGCGCGCCACGATCTCCTCGTTGAAGCCCCACATATCTTCGAGGCTGCCGCCGCCGCGCGCCACGATGATGAGATCGGGACGTGGCACGGCAGCGCCAATCATCAGCGCGTTGAAGCCCGCGATTGCCGCGGCCACCTCGGCCGCGCAGGTCTCGCCCTGCACCCGCACCGGCCAGACCAGCACATGGCAGGGGAAGCGATCGCCGAGGCGATGGAGAATGTCGCGGATCACGGCACCTGTGGGCGAGGTGACGACGCCGACGATGCGCGGGAGGTATGGAAGGGGCTTCTTGCGCGCCTCGAGAAACAGGCCTTCGGCGGCGAGCATCTTCTTCCGCTGCTCAAGGAGCGCCATGAGCGCGCCGATGCCGGCCGGCTCAAGCGCGTCGATGACGATCTGATACTTCGACTTGTCGGGATAGGTGGTGACGCGGCCGCGCGCGATGACCTCAAGCCCCGCTTCCGGCTTGAATTTGAGCCGCGCGAAGGTGCTCTTCCAGATCACCGCCTCGATGCACGCCTTGTCGTCCTTCAGCGCGAAATAGCAATGGCCTGAGGAGTGCGGGCCCTTATAGCCCGAGATCTCGCCGCGGAGACGCACCAGGCCATAAGCGTCCTCAACCGTCCGCTTGAGCGCAAAGGCGAGCTCGGAGACGGTATATTCGACGAGGTTCGTGGCCTGCGATGCGGCCTCGATGCGGTCGGCCATGGATTCGGTCATCTCTTTTCGCTGGCGCTCTTTTCCCGTGCTAAGGAGCGCCGGTCTCGGCATTGAATATCTTGGCACTAAGGCCTTGGAGCCGAGCAATACAAGCCCGAAGGGCCGGTAACAAGCGGAGCGTGATCGACGTGAACGTGCTGTTGATCGGGGGAGGCGGCCGCGAGCACGCGCTCGCCTGGAAGCTCAAGCAAAGTCCCCTGCTGGATGCGCTCTATTGCGCGCCCGGCAATGCCGGCATCGCCGAATTGGCGAACTGTGTCGCGCTCGACATCGAGGACCACGCGGGCATCATCCGCTTCTGCAAGGACACTCGCATCGGCCTTGTGGTCATCGGGCCGGAGCAGCCGCTGGTGGCGGGGCTAACCAACGATCTTGAAGCGGCCGGCATCAAGGTGTTCGGGCCGTCGAGACAGGCGGCATGGCTTGAGGGGTCGAAAGGCTTCACCAAGGACCTCTGTGCGGCCCATGGCATCCCGACGGCCGCTTACGCCCGTTTTGCCGAGGCAGCGCCGGCCAGGGCTTATGTCGAGACGCAAAGCCTGCCCATCGTCATCAAGGCCGACGGGCTCGCCGCCGGCAAGGGCGTTACCATTGCCGAGACCGTCGAGGAAGCCGCGCAGGCGATCGATGCGTGTTTCGCGGGCGCCTATGGTGAAGCCGGGGCCGAATTGGTGATCGAGGAATTCCTGGCCGGCGAGGAAGCGAGCTTCTTCGCGTTGGTCGACGGCGAGATGGTGCTGCCGCTCGCCACGGCGCAGGACCATAAGCGTGCCTTCGACGGCGATAAAGGTCCCAATACCGGGGGCATGGGCGCCTATTCGCCGGCCCCGATCATGACGCCGGCGCTGTGCGCCCGCGTGATGGAGGAAATCATCGCGCCTACGGCCAAGGCCATGCGCGAGAGGGGCACGCCGTTCAGGGGGGTGCTCTATGCCGGACTGATGATCGCCGACGGCGCCCCTAAGCTAATCGAATATAATGTGCGCTTCGGCGATCCCGAGGCGCAGGTGCTGATGCTGCGGCTGCAGTCCGACCTGCTCTATGCCCTGCTCGCCACGGCAGAAGGCCGCTTGGGCAAGCTGGTGCTGAACTGGCATGACGACGCGGCACTGTGCGTGGTCATGGCGGCACGCGGCTATCCCGGCGCTTACGAGAAGGGCACCGAGATCAGGGGGCTAGGGGAAGCCGCCGCCGATCCCAATGTCGAGATCTTCCACGCCGGCACGAGGGCCGAGGGCGACCGTGTGCTCGCCGATGGCGGGCGCGTGCTCGGCGTCACCGCGCGCGGTAAAGATATCAGCGAGGCGCAAACCCGCGCCTATGAGGCGGTCGACAAGATCGATTGGCCGGGCGGTTTCTGCCGCCGCGACATCGGCTGGCGCGCTGTGGCGCGTGGGGAAGCGTGAGGCGGGCATAAGCTCAGGAGGAGCACACTATGCCGATGTTGCGGCGGGACGGGGTCTCGCTCTTCTTCGAGGCGGCGAAGGGCGAGAAGCGACCCATCCTGCTGGTGCATGGCTGGTGCTGCGACCACAGCTTCTTCGCGCCCCAGGCCGAGCATTTCGCGAGTAAGGGCCACACCGTCGTCGCCGTCGACCTGCGCGGACACGGGCAAAGCGACAAGCCGCATGAGCCGTACACGATGCAACTTTTCGCCGATGATCTCGCCTTTCTCTGCCGGGAGCTTTCGCTCGCCAAGCCCGTCGTGATCGGCCACAGCATGGGCGGGGTCGTCGCTTTCGCCTTCGCCGTCCGTTACCCTGCGCTTCCTTCGGCCATCGTGACGATCGACGCAGGGCTCGCGCCCCCACAAGCCGTCGGCACGGCGCTCTCGGGCTTCATCGATGGATTGCGCGGGCCCGGTTACCGCAAAGCGCTCGGCGATTACGCTGACGCCGTCCTGTTCCTTTCGACCGACGATGCGGAGCGGAAGACGCGCATCCTTACGGCGATGACGGCGACGCCACAGCATGTGGCGGTGTCGGCGCTCGAAGGGGGTCACGCCTACGATGCGAGCGAGGCGAAGGGGCGGCTCGTCGCCCCGGTCCTCTATATCGCCGCCGACGAGACGCCGCTGCGCGCCGACATCGCGCGGCTGCGCGAGCTCGTGCCGCAGCTCCGCTTTGGCCATGTCGTGGGGTCGGGCCATTTCTGCCAGCTCGAAGTGCCGGAGCAAGTCAACGCCATGATCGACCGCTTCCTCGCCATCGCGGCCAG
>JAENXG010000150.1 GCA_016649675.1 Methyloceanibacter sp. | reverse complement strand
GCTTAGGCCTTCCGGCCTGGTGGTGATGTGCGCGTCGTCGAGTATGGCGGCAGGCGGCTATCCCCGCCAGCCCAGTCGATAACCACTTTCCGCCTAGGCGTGATGCATCAGGCATCAATGGCCCCCAGGCAGATATATTTGACCTCGAGGTACTCCTCCAGGCCTTCGGCGGCGCCCTCGCGGCCGAGACCGGATTCCTTGACGCCCCCGAAGGGCACAACCTCGTTCGAGAAAATGCCTTCGTTGACGCCGACCATGCCGGCATCCAGTCTCTCGGCGACCCGCCAGGCGCGGCTCAGGTTCTGGGTGAACACATAAGCGGCGAGCCCGAACGGCGTGTCGTTGGCGAGCCTGATCGCGTCGGCCTCGGTGTCGAAGCGCACCAGCGCCGCGACGGGGCCGAAGATCTCCTCGCGCACGATGCTCATATCGGGAGTGACGTCGCCCACGACAGACGGGCGATAGAAGAGCGGACCGGCCGCGTCGAGCGCACCGCCAGTGAGGACTTTCGCGCCCTGCTTAACGGCGTCACTCACGAGCGTCTCGACCTTGGCGATCGCCTCGCTGCTGATCAGCGGGCCCATATTGGTGCCGGCCTCGAGGCCGGGTCCGACGACAAGCTTCTTTACCGCCTCGACGAGCGCCGCCGCGAAGCGGTCGTAGATGCCGGACTGCACAAGGATGCGGTTGGCGCAGACGCAGGTCTGGCCGGCGTTGCGGTATTTTGAGGCCATGGCGCCGGCGACCGCCTGATCGAGATCGGCGTCGTCGAAGACGACCAGCGGCGCGTTGCCGCCGAGCTCGAGGGTGAGCTTCTTCACCGTGTCGGCGCATTGCCGGTAGAGCACCTTGCCGACCTCGGTAGAGCCGGTGAAGGAGAGCTTGCGTACCCGGCTATCGTCGCAGAAGACCTTGCCGACGGCTGGCGCATCCGTCGTCGTGACGATGTTAAGCACGCCCGCCGGCAGGCCCGCGTCCATCGCGAGCTTGGCGATCGCAAGGGCGCAGAGCGGCGTCTCCGCCGCGGGCTTGACGACGATGGTGCACCCGGAAGCAAGCGCGGGCGCCACTTTCCGCGTGATCATGGCGATCGGGAAATTCCACGGCGCGATTGCGGCCACGACGCCGATCGGCTGCTTGATGGTGAGGTAACGCTTTGAAGCGGCGGTGGTCGGGATGGTGCGCCCGTAGGCGCGCTTGCCCTCCTCGGCGAACCACTCGATGAAGGAGGCGCCATAGGCCACCTCGGCACGAGCTTCGGCGAGAGGCTTGCCCTGCTCGGTGGTCATCAGCTGGGCGAGGGTTTCGGTCTCGGCGGTGAGGAGATCGAACCAGCGCTTGAGGATGGCTCCCCGCTCCTTCGCGGTCTTGGCGGACCAGGCAGGGAGCGCGCGGCGCGCGGCGTCGATGGCGCGGGTCGCGTCCCCGGCGCCGAGGTCCGGGACGGTCGCCACTTCAGCACCCGTCGCCGGATCGCTGACGGAAAATGTCTTGGCGGAGGTGATCCACTGGCCATCGATCAGGGCCGCGGCCGGAAACTTCTTGGAGATCATGTTCATCGGCAATCTCCGTATGCAAGCGACGTCATGGGTCAGCCTCACGCGACTTGCGCGTACCAGAGGTGATCGAGCGGGGTGACGATACGCTCGAAGTTGCTGCGCTCGGTATGCTTCAGGCGAGAAAAGACATCCTGGAATGGCGCGCCGAAAGCTCCGCGAACGATCTCCGAGCGCTGGAACAGATCGAGGGAGTTGACCCAGGCGGTCGGCAGGGGCGGCGCTTCGATCGTCTCCGCGTTGCCCTCGACGGCCGGACCCGGATCGATCTGGTTGGTAATACCGTGGCTCGCGCCGGCAAGAATCGACGCGATCACGAGATAGGGATTAGCGTCGGCGCCGGCAACGCGATGCTCGATGCGGGTCGCCGCGCCGTTGCCGCGGGGAATGCGTAGCGCCACCGTGCGATTGTTGAAGCCCCAATGGGCGGTCATGGAGACATAGGCCTTCGGCACATAGCGGCGGTAGGCGTTCGCCGACTGCGCCCAAACCGCCATAAAATCCGCCATGGTTTCGCGCATTCCGCCTAGGGCGTGATGGAACAGCGGCGAGATGGGATCGCCGGCAAAAAGGTTCTGTCCCGATTGGTCGAGGAGGCTTAGGTGGATGTGCATGCCCGAGCCCGCCCAGTCGTGGTGCGGCTTGGCCATGAACGTGGCGTCGAGCTGGTGCGCTCGCGCCGCAGCCTTTACCGCGCGCTTCAAGAGCAAGCCGTCGAGGGCTGCGGCGACGGCATCGGCGCGATGTTTCAGATTGATCTCGAACTGCCCGGGACCAGACTCCTGCATGACAGTGTCAACAGGAAGACTCTGGACCTCACAAATCCGGTAGATGTCATCGATGAAGGGAGAAAGCGTTGTCATCTCCTCAAAGCCGAAGGTGAGCGGCCGGCCCGGATCATCGGAGAGACCTTCGGGGGTGTGGAGCGCGAAGGCGCCATTCTTGGTCCTGCGCGTGACATAGAACTCGAGCTCCACGGCGGCGACGGGCGTCTGACCGGCGCGCGTGAAGCGCTCAACCTGGTCGGCGAGCACCGTGCGCGGGTCGAGCTCATTCTTGACGTCAGCGACCATCACCGCCTGGGCGTGCCTGCCGTCGCCGAGGGGAATCGGGACCAGCGTCCCGCTGAGAAGGTGGCACTGGTGGTCCGGATCGCCGGTCTCCCACAAGCGGCCGGTCTCCTCCACGCAATTGCCGAGCGGGTCCATGATGAAGACCGTGATCGGCATCATGAGGCCGCTCTTGGCGACGCCAAGCAGATCGGAACGGCGGAGGCGCTTGCCGCGCGGAATGCCGTTCATGTCGAAAAGAAAGGCGTCGATCCATTGCACGACCGGGTTCGTGTCGAGAAAGGCCTGCGCCTCGTCGATGGTGAGCCGCGCGTTCGTCATGATGCAACGCCTTTCGCTGCCGCGCCGAAGCGGCGGAACAGCGACGTCGAGACAGGGTTCGACTTCGCTCCCCACTCGGGGTGCCACTGTACGCCCAAACAGAACGTCGCGTCGTCCGGTCCGCGCACGGCCTCGACCAGACCATCCTCGGCGAAGGCCTCGGGCTTCAGTCCATCGGCGAGGCGCGCGATGCCCTGCCAGTGCAGCGAGTTGACCATGATCTCGTCGCTTCCGACCCAATCGCGCAATGTGCCGCGGAGCGAGACCGGGTGGACGGGACCGTACATCTCATCAAGAGGAAGATCGGACCGCGCGCGGTGGTCGCTGTGCCCATCCACGTCGTGAACGGCCTGATGCAGGCTGCCGCCAAGGGCGACGTTCAGCTCCTGAAAGCCGCGGCAGATCGCGAACAACGGCGTCTTGCGCTCGATTGCCGCCCGGATCAGCGGAAGGGTCAGCGCGTCGCGCACAGGATCGAGGGCGTCCGGCTTGAGCGGGGCTTCCGTGCCGTAGTGCTCCGGCGCGACGTTCGAGACGCTGCCCGACAGGAGGATCGCATCGGCGACCTCAAGGATGGCACCGATATCCGCCATGCTGGCACCGAGCGGCGCGAGCAAAGGCTGACATTCCGCGACCTCGGCGATCGCCGCCGAGTATTTGCGGCCCACGGCGTCGAAGGCATGACCCTCGATCAGCTTGGTGCAGGCTGGGATGACGACGATCGGACGGCTCATGCTGCGAGCTCTCCGGCCACGTCGTTGAGCGTGAGATCGAGCGCGCGGCCGATCGCCGCTTCCGCTTCGTCAAACTGGGTCTGCGTCCAGATCAGCGGCGGCGCGGTGACCATGGTGTCGAAGACGCCGCGCATGATGAACCCTTCGCGGAAGAAGTGATCGCGGCAGATGAGGCCGACGCGGCCCGGATCGGCGAAGCGGCGGCGCGTGCGTTTGTCGGCGACGAGCTCGATAGCGCCGAGCAGTCCGACCGAGCGAACCTCGCCGACGAGCGGGTGGTCCTTGAATTTCGCCAGCAGCTTCGCGAGTGCCGGCCCCGTGAACTCCTTGACGCGCGGGACGAGCTTCTCCTGCTCCATGATTTCGAGATTCTTCAGCGCGACGGCGCAGGCCACGGGGTGACCCGAGAAGGTGTAGCCGTGATTGAAGTCGTCGTCGTGCGCCATCAGCGCGTCGACGATCTTGTCGTCGACGATGACGCCGGAGAGCGGGATGTAGCCCGACGTCACCGCCTTGGCGAAGGTGATGAGGTTGGGGCGGATGCCGTAGTGCTGCGATGCGAACCACGTGCCGAGGCGGCCGAAGCCCGTGATCACCTCGTCGGCCAGGAGAAGTATCCCGTATTTGTCGACGATGCGTTGCACCTCGGGCCAGTAGCTCGCGGGAGCAATCTTGACGCCGCCGGCTCCTTGCACCGGCTCGCCGGCGAACGCGGCGACGTTCTCGGGGCCGATCGCCAGGATCTCATCCTCGAGCGCACGCGCTGCTCGCAGACCGAAGGCTTCCGGCGATTCGCCGGGCTCGGCCTCGCCGTACCAGTAGGGATCGATGATGTGGCGGAAGCCCTCATACACGGGGTAGCTGTGCGCATGCACGTGGGCCATGCCGCCCATTGAACCGGCGGCGATGGTCGACCCGTGATAGGCGCTCTTGCGCGAGATGATGATGCGCCGCTTGGGCTCGCCTTTGAGCACCCAATAGTGACGGATCAGACGGATCGCGGTGTCGTTCGATTCCGAGCCTGACGAGCCATAGAAAACTTGGTTGAGGGTATCGGGGGCAAGCTTGGCGAGCTTGCGCGACAGTGCCACGACAGGGGGATGGGTCGTGCGGAAGAAGGTGTTGTAGAACGGCAGCTCGAGCATTTGCTCGTAGGCCGCCTCGGCGAGTTCATTGCGGCTGTGGCCGACATTCGCCGTCCACAGGCCCGACATGCCATCGAGAATGCGCGTACCTTCGCTGTCCCAGATATAGGGCCCGTCGCCGCGGACCATGACGCGCGCGCCGCCCGCCCGGAGCGACCTGTGATTGGTGAAGGGGTGCAGATGGTGAAGAGCGTCGAGCTCTCTCAATTGCGCGGTCTGATATTGATTGGTCACTTTCGACCTTCGGCAAAGCGCGACTCGGGGGCGGGGCGGCCTTGACAGCGGCTCATTAGCGAGTATGGCTACACTGAAGACTTTATTGGCTACGGTGTAGAATTGTCAATGCAAACATCGCTCAAGGCCAATTCCCGCCCGCGCGGACGGCGGGGTCTCGACAAGAATGCGATTTTGGATGCGGCGTTCGACATGCTGTCGCGCGACGGCGAGGTCGGTTTTTCAGTGCGCAAACTCGGTGCGCGTATCGGCGTCGACCCCATGACTGTCCTGCATCATTTCGGTTCGAAGGACGAGCTGTTGCGGCGGATCGCCGACCGGGCGCTGGCCTCCGTCAAGCTGCCGCTACCCAGCGCTGACTGGCGCGCCGACCTAGGCAATGTCGCCGCAGCCTACCGGGATCTTGCCCACCGTCATCCCCGCCTCTTCCATCTGCACTTCCGCTTCCACGCGACGGGGCCTGCCGATCATGCCTCGAGCGAAGTGGTTTACCGCGCGCTGCGGAGTGCCGGGCTGCCGGATGAAGAGGCCGCTGGACTTGGGCTCGCGTTCTACGCCTTCATCCTCGGCTATGCCTTGGCGGAGGTCGAAGGGCTCCTGCGCCCGATCAGCGACGAGGACGAAGCGGAGCTGCGGGCGCTCGACCCGCTGGCCTACCCGGCGACCCTGGCGCTCATCCCCGCGTTCAAGACGCTCGACCGCGATGCGGCCTTCGACGCGTCGGTCGATGCCTTCATCGACGGGGTTTCGTGCCGGTGCAGCGCTCGCGTGCCGCACGAGCGGTCGCAGCCTCGGACGCGGGGTCAGCCTGCGGACTAACGCTGCATCCCCAACGGAAAAACAAGGGGCGCCGAGAGGGCGCCCTTTGAGGTGGGAAGTGCTTTTGGGGAAGTTATGAAGCCTTAGAACGAAGCCTTGATGGCACCCACGACCCGCGCATCGCAGTTGTTCCTGAAGCCGCTAAAGGCGAAGCACTCGTTCGAGCTGAGATTCGT
>JAENXG010000576.1 GCA_016649675.1 Methyloceanibacter sp. | reverse complement strand
CACTAAGGACTGAAGCTTCATTGTCGTCGCGCTGGACGGGGAGGGGAGACGATGACCTTGAAGCCTTGCGCCTCGAATGCCGCGTTGGCCGCGGGCAGTTCGGACATTCTCCCAGCGGCAAGCCCCCGCGCCAGACTTGGCCAACTGGCAGATCCCCTGCGGCGCTCCTTTCCACGAGATGGCAAAATTTTAGGCAGTTTTGTAGCTTTGCGGACGCAATGACTAAGTCTTCACGCCGGCTACTCCAATTTGACCATCGGGAATCCCCATCGTCTGATGTAGATCAGGCGCTATCCTTGCGAAGGGCCGCGAGTGACTTGCTCCCATGATGTTTCCGTGCAGATATAGCTTTCCTCAAAGGGAGCCAGCTATGACCATGAATTATTTCCGCCGCAGCCTGATGGCAGCCGCGATTCTCGGCTTCCTCGTTGCGCCCTTCGCGACGTCGGTTGCGCATGCCGCGGATATTACCGTCTTCGCCGCCGCGAGCCTGAAGAATGCGCTCGATGATGCAGCGAAGCTTTATGAGCAAAAGACGGGAGACAAAGTCGTCATCAGCTATGCGGCGTCCTCGGCGCTCGCCAAGCAGATCGAGTCCGGCGCGCCGGCCGATATTTTCTTTTCGGCGGACCTCGACTGGATGGACTACCTCGCCAAAGCCAATCTCATCAACACCGCTTCGCGCCAGACATTGCTCGGCAACACGCTGGTGCTGATCGCGCCCAAGGATTCGACCGTGTCCTTGACGATCGCGAAGGACTTTCCCCTGCTTGGCGCGCTGGGCGCGGACGGCAAGCTCGCAATGGCAAACGTCGATAGCGTTCCGGCAGGAAAATACGGCAAGGCAGCTTTGACCAATCTTGGGGTTTGGGAGGCCGTGTCTCCGCGCGTGGCTCAGGCGGAAAATGTTCGTGCTGCTCTCGCCTTCGTCGCCAAAGGCGAGACGCCGCTCGGCATCGTCTATGGGACGGACGCGAAGTCTGAACCGACGGTCAAGGTGATCGGCGTCTTCCCCGAGGACAGCCATCCGAAGATCCAATATCCCGTCGTGCTGCTCGCCTCGGCCAAGCCCGAAGCGCGCAAGTTTCTCGATTTCCTCGTGTCTCCCGAGGCGCGGCCGGCTTTCGAGGCGCAAGGGTTCAGCGTCCTCTCCGGACAGAGCTGACGGAGCCTCCCGGACACTATGAGTTACCGCGGCTCCGGCGGCACCGCCACGTACGATTGGTAACGGCGCCGCCGCACAGCGCTTCGACCCAATCAGGCCTTGGCAGTCGATTTCTTGAACTTCGCGGCCTCCTCGGAGCCCTTGGTGGCGTCGCCCGCGGTGTAAGAGTGGGCGCCAACTCCGGCGAGCTTGCCTTTGTCCACGACCAGATATTCGTTGCGGATCGGCTTGCCGGCGAAATAGCTCTCGAGGATCTCGCGTGTGCCGGCGGCATAACGCGCCTGAGCCGAAAGCGAGCTCCCCGAGATATGCGGGGTCATGCCGTGATGCGGCATGGTGCGCCAGGGATGGTCCTTGGCCGGT